>DASYQW010000163.1 GCA_036005065.1 Candidatus Methylomirabilota bacterium
GCCCTCAATCACCGGGACTTCCGGCTCTTCTGGTCGGGCCAGCTCGTCTCGCTGGTCGGGCGCTGGATGCAGTCGGTGGGGCAGTCGTGGCTGGTCCTGGAGCTGACGGGCTCGCCCCTGAAGCTCGGCATCGTCAACTCGCTGCAGTTCGCCCCGATCCTGGTTCTCTCCTTCCTGGCCGGGGCCATCGCCGACCGATTCTCGAAGCGCCGGCTCCTGGTCCTGTCCCAGGCCACGCTGATGGTGCCCGCCTTCGGCCTGGCCGCGCTCACCTGGACCGGTCGCGTCGAGTACTGGCACGTGGTGGTCCTGGCCACCGTGATGGGCATCGCCAACGCCCTGGACATGCCGGCCCGGCAGTCGATGATCGTGGAGCTGGTCGGCAAGGATGATCTCATCAACGCGATCGCGCTGAACTCGGGGGTCTTCAACGCCGCGCGGATCGTCGGCCCGGCGGTCGGCGGCGTCCTGATCGCGCGCTACGGGGTGGCGATCGCGTTCCTGCTGAACGGTCTGACCTATCTGCCGGTGATCGCCGCCTTGCTCATGATGCGGCTCGATCCCCTGCCGCGGGTGCTGCGGGGCACCACCATCCGGGCGGAGATCGCGGACGGACTCCGGTACGCGATGGGATCGCCGCTGGTGTCGCTGATCCTGAGCCTGGTGCTGGTGGTGAGCGTCTTCACCATCAACCACAACGTGGTGGTGCCGCTCGTCGCCCGCGAGGTGCTCCGCCTGGACGTCCAGGGGTTCGGCTTCCTGATGGCCGCAGTCGGGGCCGGCGCGGTGGTGGCGGCGGCCATCCTGGCCCAGTTCGGCCGCGCGCGGACGCCGGTGGCCGCCCTGGTGGCTGGCGCCGTCGTCGTGTCGGCCGGCCTCCTGGCCCTGGCGGCCGTCCGGGAGTTCCGATCAGCCGCCGCGGTTCTCTTCGTCATGGGCCTCGCGCAGATCCTCTTCCTGTCGAGCTGCAACACGACGCTCCAGGTCACGGTGCCCGACGAGCTCCGCGGTCGAGTGATGAGCCTCTACACGCTCGCCTTTGCCGGGGTGTCGCCGTTCGGGGCGTTCCTCATCGCCGGGATCGCGGAGGCGTTCGGCGCGCCGGCGGCCTGCGCCGCCGGCGGCGGGCTCGGGCTCGCCTGCGTGCTCGCCTTCGCCGCTCGCGGGGCGCGGCAGGCCGCCCTGACGCCGGCCCCGAGCCCGCGCGCGTCGTAACGCTCTCCGGGGGAAGAGGGAGCGGATAGAACTCTAACCCGCTGAGCCGGTGGCGACCCGGAACGCGGCCGCCAGGTTCTCCCAGGCGATCAACCGCTGCCAGTCGGCGCTGAAGATGCCGACCTTCACGGTGTAGATGCCCGGGGTCAGGTTCGGCGGAGCCTGCCAGGTCCACCGGTACTTCTGGGTCTGCCCGGGCGCGAAGCTCTGGCCGCTGTAAACCTGCTGGGCGACCTTCTGGTTGTTCGCGTCGAGGATCTCCACGTCCACGCGCTGGTTCTGGGCGGCCTGGCTGGCGCCGACGTTCGCCTCGATCGTCACCTGGTCACCGGGCTTGACGTGTCTCGGCGTCGCCGTCGCGCTCAACGTATAGTTGCCGGGCTGGGAGGCCGTGCCCGAGCCGACCCGGAACATGGCCGCCAGGTTGTCCCAGGCGATCAACTGCTGCCAGTCGGCGGTGAAGACGCCGATCTTGACCGTGTAGTCCCCGGGAGGGAGATTGGCGGGCGCCTGCCACTGCCAGCGATAGCTGAGCGTCTGGCCCGGGGCGAAGCTCTGGCCGCTGTAAACCTGCTGCGCGATCTTCTGGTTGCCCGCGTCCAGGACCTCCAGGTCCACCTGCCGGTTCTGCTCGGCCTGGCTGGCGATCACCGTCGCCTCGATCGTCACCACGCCGCCCGGCTTGATGTGCCGGGGTCGGGCCTCCGCGTCGAGGGTGTACCCGCCGCTCTGGACCGGTGGGCTGGGGCGGACACGGCCCTCCGGAGGCGCCTGGGCCGAGGTGGAGACCGAGCCGAAGGTCAGCGCGAGCACTCCCGCGAACGCGACTACGTATCCGCGTCTGAGCCATCTGCGGTCGTGCGACATTTCTGGACCTCCTCTGCCGGCGATGCTCGTGCGGTTTCTCCCTCACGATTCGACGGCGGAACACCGGAAGCTCATCGCAGCTGACTCAAGCAAACCCGCGGCCAAGTCCCGGCGGCGGCGCGCGTCTTCTGGCACCGCCCTTGCCCCGCCAGAACGGCTTCGGCTATTGTGAAGACCGCCCCAGGCGGGGCTCGACGAGGAGGTCATCGCATGAATCGGCCGCGGCGCCTGATCTGGATCGGCTTCGATGGAGCACCTCCGGGCTTCTTCCGGAAGCTCATCGCCGAGGGGAAGCTCCCTGCCTTCGCCAGGCTGAGGATCGAAGGCGTCTTCAGCGAGTCGCTTCCCATCCCGCCCTGCGACACTCCGACGAACTGGTCGGTGCTCCAGACGGGCGCCCACACGGGCACGACCGAGGTGGTGAGCTTCTTCACCCACCGCCCGGGCGAGCCGTTGAACGTCGCCCACACCACTCTCCACTCGGGCGCCGTGAAGGCGGAGTTCATCTGGGAGGCGGCCGAGCGCCAGGGCAAGCGCTCGATCCTCCTGAACTGGCCCTGCTCCTGGCCGTCCCGTTTGAAGCAGGGCATCCAGGTCAACGGCACAGGGCCGTTCACCGCTTCGTGGCGCGTGAGCTTCGGGCGCGTCTACCGGCAGGGCGAGCTCGGCGGCCGCACCCTCGACCCGGCCATCCTCAAGATGCTGGGCGGGATGGTGGACGACGTTCAGCTCGGGCCGGCCGAGCCCTGGAAGAACGCCCCGGTCTCGCGGCGGCCGCCGCTCGAGACCGTCATCGGTCTCCTCGGAACGGACACCTTCCGCTGGTCGGAGACCGGCATGCAGGTCGACGCGAGCGGCGCCCGGACGACGGCCGATCCGGACTTCCGGACGTACCACGTCCTGGTGGTCGACACGGCCGGGCGCGGCTACGACCGCGCGATCGTCGCGCGCTCGCGCGACGCCGGCGACGCCGTCGCCGACCTGGGCGTGGGCCAGTGGAGCCCGTGGGTCAGCGAGTGGTTCAGCCGCGACCGGGTGCTCCAGCAGCTCAGCCCGATCGAGGCGCCGCGCGTCGAGGGGATGTTCCGCCTGAAGCTCCTCCACCTCTCGCCCGACGGGCGGACCTTCGCGCTCTACCGCACCGACATCTGGCAAGCCGACGGCTGGGCCCACCCCCCCGCGATCGCGCGGGAGCTCCGGGACGCCGTCGGGCCCTTCACCGAGGGGCTCGAGCTTCCTCCGCCGCCGTCGCGCGTGTTCGACGAGTGGGGCACCTTCCACGAGCAGCTCGACCAGGCGCGCGAGTGGTACGTGGGGGCCGCCCGACACCTCGCCCGCCGGTACCCCTGGGACATCCTGGCCGTCCAGCTCCACATCCAGGACGGGATCAACCACATCATCGCGCGTGACATCTGCCCCGAGGACCCGGGCTACACGCCGGAGAAGGCCGCCCACGCCTGGGAGCAGATCCACGCCGCCTACGGGGCCTCCGACCGCCTGGTGGGCGAGCTGCTCGCCGCCTGCGCGGACTCCGACACGGTGGTCTGCGTCGTGTCGGACCACGGGGCGCTGCCGACCTTCCGCCAGTGTCTGGTGAGCGGCGCCCTGGCCCGGGCCGGGCTGATGACGTACGTGCAGGATCCGGCCAGCGGGCGCTTCCGCGTGGACTGGTCCCGGACCAAGGTGTTCCCGCGGCGCGGCCACCTCTGGGTGAACCTCCGGGGACGGGACCCGAGCGGGGTCGTCGAGCCGGCCGAGTACGAGGCGGTGCGCGAGCAGGCGATACGGGCGCTCCTCGACATCTACGACGCCGAGCGGCAGACCCGGCCGATCGTCGTGGCGGTGCGGAAGGAGGATGCGGTGATCTTCGGGCAGTGGGGCGACACGGTCGGGGACGTCATCACGTTCATGGCCCCGCTCTACGCCGACTCCGACGCGGACTACGCGTCGCTGCCGACGGACCCCCTGACGACGCCGGATGTGGGACCGACCGACCTCGGCTGCGCCCACCATCCCTACCTCCCCTCCGCCTCGTACGGCATCTGGAGCAACCCCGCCGTGTTCTTCCTGGCCGGGCCGGGCGTCCGGAAGGGCTACGAGCGGCCGCACCCCATCACCCAGGCCGACGTCACTCCGACCCTGTGCCACCTGCTCGGCATCGCCCCACCCGCTCAGTGCGAAGGCAAGATCGTCGGCGACGCCCTGGAAACGAGCGCCTGACGGGCCGCCGCGCCCCGCGGCAGCCGGGAGGAAAAGCATGCGGCACCCTGAGCGTCCGGAGGAGATCTCGCGACGGCGCCTCCTGGTGGGGTCTCTGCTGGGGGCGGCGGCGCTGTCGGCCGGCCTCGTGCTCCGGCCCCGCGCCGGCCTGGCCGCGGAGCCGAAGCGCGGCGGCACCTTGCGCCTCGGACAGGTCGGCGGGGTCCTGAACTTCGATGGTCACCGGCTGTCGTGGGGCAACTATCCGATGCTCAACCAGTCGTACAACACCCTCCTCCGCTACGACGGTGAGCTCCGCCCGCAGCCGGAGCTGGCCGAGGGCTGGACGTTCGGCAAGGACGGGCGGACCCTCGACTTCCAGCTCCGGCGGGGCGTCCTCTTCCACAACGGGCGCGAGTTCGTCGCCGACGACGTCGTCTGGAACATCACGCGGGCTCAGGACCCCAAGGTCGCGGCGCACGTCCGCCCGATGGCTCTCGCCATCAAGAAAGCGGAGGCGCCGGACCGGGACCGGGTCGTCCTCTCCTTCGACCGCCCCACCCCGGCCATCCTCGACCTCTTCGATGCCATGTCGATCATCGGGCGGGAGGGCGAGGCCGATCTCAAGCAGAAGCCGCTGGGGACGGGACCTTTCCAGCTCGTCACGTGGGTCCCCGGCGACAGGGCTGTCTTCAAGCGCTTCCCCCAGTACTTCCGGAAGGGCCTCCCCTACCTCGACGAGGTCGTCCTCCAGCAGGTCCCGGACGCCGCCGCGCTGGTGATCAACCTCGAGGCCGGCGCCATCGACATGGCCTTCGAGGTGCCCCCACGGGACGCGGTGCGGCTGCGCGATCATCCCCGCATCCGGATCCTCCAGACCTTCCCGGGGGCGACCGTGTTCGACATCATGCTGAACGTCACGCGGCCGCCCTTCGACAAGAAGGCCGTCCGCCAGGCGATCAATCACGCGGTCGACCGGAAACGGTTCGTGGACACGATCCTCCTCGGCATCGGCGAGCCCTGGTGCCAGCCCTTCCCGCGCCAGTCGCTCGGCTATGCGCCGGACCTGGGCACCGCCCACTGCGAGTTCAACCTGACTCGGGCCAAGCAGCTCCTGGCGGAAGCCGGCCATCCGAACGGCTTCGAGGCGACGCTCCACATCTCGACGGCGACCTTCCCGCTCACCCGCCAGCTGGCCCAGATCCTCCAGTCGGACCTCGCCAAGATCGGGGTCCGGCTCGCGATCCGCGACGTGGAGCCAGCCGAGTACCGCGAGGTGACCTGGGGCGAGCGCCAGAAGTTCGCCATCGTGCTCCACCAGTTCGGGCGGGCCAATCGGGATCCCGACAGCTTGTTCAAGGGCGCGGGCGCCTGGTACGCGGAGAAGGGCATGACGCTCTACACCTCGCCCGAGTACCGCCAGCTCATCGACGAGGCCGGCGGCACGACCGACGCCGGCAAGCGGCGGCAGCTCTACGGCCGGCTCGCCCGCCTGATCGCGGACGAGGCGTTCACGCTGCCGCTGGCGCCGAACATCACGCTCTATGGCCACCAGGCCTACGTCCAGGGTCCGCGACTCGACGTGGAGGGGCGGGTCTCCCTCGAGGGGGCGTGGCTCGATCGGTAGCGCGACGGCCTGAGACGCCGCCGTGCTCGGCTACCTCCTCCGCCGCCTGACCCAGGCGGTCCCGACCCTCTTCCTGACCACGGTCGGAATCTTCCTGCTGCTCCACCTCGTTCCCGGGGACCCGGCAGCCGTCCTCGCCGGATCGGACGCGCCGCCCGACGTCGTCGCGGCGTTGCGGAGCGAGATGGGGCTCGACCGCCCGCTTCCCGTCCAGTACGCGCTCTGGCTCGGCCGCATCCTGCGCGGAGACCTCGGCGTCTCCTACGTCAACAAGTTCCCGGTCAGCCAGCTCATCGCGATGCGGCTGCCGGCGACCGCCGAGCTGGCCGCCGCCGGTCTCGTGGTGGGTCTCGTCCTCGGAATTCCGAGCGGCGTGCTGGCCGCGCTCCGCCGGGGCCGCCTCGCCGACTACATCGTCACCGCGGCCAACGCGCTGCTGATGTCGGTCCCGAACTTCTGGGCCGGCATCGCCCTCATCCTGGTCTTCGCCCTCGGACTGGCCCTGCTCCCCCCGTCGGGGCGCATCCCGCTGACGGTCGATCCCGCGCGGGCGCTCACCTTCCTCCTGCTGCCCGCCATCACTCTCGGCCTCCACATCGCGGCGATCTTCTCGCGCTTCACGCGGACGGCGCTCCTGGAGGTTCTCGGCGAGCCGTACATCCGGACGGCGCACGCCAAAGGCCTCGGGCAGGCTGCGGTGGTGCTCCGCCACGGCTTTCGCAACGCCCTCATTCCGGTGGTGACGGTCTTCGGCCTCCAGGCCGGCTACCTCCTGGGCGGGGCGGTGGTGGTCGAGTCGGTGTTCGCCTGGCCCGGCCTCGGCCGGCTGATCGTCGAGAGCATCGGGAACCGCGACTACACGACCGTGCAGGGCGCCCTCCTCGTCTTCGTGGCGACGTTCTTCCTCGTGAACCTCGCGACCGACCTTGCCTACGCCTGGATCGATCCCCGGATCCGGCTGGGCGCGGCCGGCCGCCGGCGTTGAGAGGGCCGTGAACCATGGCCCGCGGTCGACGGCGCGTCCTCCGCCTGGCGGCCGGGCACCTCGGGCTGCCGCTCGCGCTCGGCGTCCTGCTCCTCGGCCTCCTGGCGCCCCTGGTCGCCCCCTACGGGCCGCTCGAGATGCATCCGGGCCAGGAGCTCCGGCCGCCCTCGCGGCAGCACTTCCTGGGGAGCGACGAGTTCGGGCGGGACATCCTGAGCCGGGTGCTCTTCGGCGCGCGCCTGTCGCTGGCGGTCGGGCTGCTGAGCGTCGCCATCGGGACGCTGGTGGGCGGCGCCCTCGGGCTCTCGGCGGGGTTCTGGGGCGGCGCCCTCGAGACCCTCGCCACGCGCCTGGCCGACTCCCTCCTCTCCTTCCCCGCGATCATCCTCGGCATCGCCGTGGCCGCCGTCCTGGGGCCCGGCGCGGTGAACGCCGCCATCGCGGTGGGGATCGTCAACGTTCCGACCTTCACGCGCCTGACCTGGTCGAGCGTTCTCGTGGAGAAGGAGAAGGAGTACGTCCAGGCGGCCGAGTGCCTCGGGGCGCGGGACCCGCGGCTGGTCGGGCGCCACATCCTGCCCAACGTGCTGGCGCCGCTCCTCGTCCAGGCGACGATCGCCAGCGCCCAGGCGATCCTGCTCGAGGCCTCGCTCAGCTTCCTGGGCCTCGGCGCCCAGCCGCCTCAGCCCTCGTGGGGCGCCATGCTGAACGATGCGCGGCAGTTCCTCCGCGAGGCGCCCTGGTACGGCGTCTTCCCCGGCCTGGCCCTCTCGACGCTGCTGCTCGGGCTCAACCTCACGGCCGACGCCATCCGGGACGCCCTCGACCCGCGTCTGGCCCGGGCATAGCGCGCCCGCGCCCTTGTAGGCGAGACATGATATGCTCGCGGGGCGTGTGAACACGCCTGAACGACGGATTCACCCGGGAGGCACTCCATGACGGCACCGGCGACCGAGCGCGTCGCGTACTTCAACGGCCGCATCGTCCCCGAGCGCGAGGTCCGGGTCCCCTTCCGGGACCGCGGCTTCAAGTTCGGAGACGCCGCCTTCGACACCACCCGGACCTTCGGGCACCGGGTTTTCAAGCTCCACGAGCACCTCGACCGCTTCTACCGGTCACTCCGCTACCTCCGGATCGATCCCGGGCTCTCGCTCACCCGCCTGGCCGAGATCACCGAGGAGGTGCTCCGGCGGAACCTGCCCCTCCTCGAGCCCGACGAGGACTACTGGGTCACCCAGCGCGTCTCGCGGGGCCTCGAGGCGGCCGACCAGGGGACCTGGGGGCAGACCGGTCCGACGGTCATCGTCGAATGCCAGCCGCTGCCGCTGCGGGAGCGGGCCGCGCTCTACCGGGACGGCATCAAGGTCCTGGTGCCGTCGGTGCGCCGGGTCCCGCCCGAGTCGCTCAGCCCGCGGGCCAAGACCCACAACTACCTGAACGTGATCGTGGGAGACCTCGAGGTCAAGGCGCGCGATCCCGAGGCGTGGGCGATCCTCCTCGACATCCGCGGCAACCTGGCCGAAGGCATCGGCAGCAACCTCTTCCTGGTCCAGGGCGAGACCGTCTACACGCCACACAGCCAGTTCGTGCTCGGCGGCATCAGCCGGGAGACGGTGATCGAGCTCGCGCGCGACGCCGGCATCCCGGTCGCCGAGAAGGACCTCGACCTCTTCGATGCAGCCCAGGCCGACGAGGCGTTCCTCACCTCGACGAGCCTCTGCATCTGCCCGGTGCGGAGCGTGAACGGCCTGGAGATCGGCGGCGGGCGCCTGCCGGGGCCGATCACCCGCCGTCTCACCGAGGCCTACCGGAACCTCGTCGACTTCGACTTCGTCGCCCAGTATCTCAAGCGGCTCCAGACCTGACCGCCGGCGTCCGACCGTTCGCCGAGGAGTCGCCCGCCGGCCCGGCGGTCCGGGGGTACCTTCACACCCCGCCGGGCGAGCCGCGGGACGCGCTGGTGCTGGCCCACGGCGCGGGCTCTGACGCCGAGGCCCCGCTCCTGGTGACCCTGGCCGGGGCGTTCGCGGCGCGCGGACTGACGGTGCTTCGCTGCGATCTGCCGTTCCGCCAGGCGTCGCGGACCGGGCCGCCATCGCGCGCCACCGCGGCCGCCGACCGCGAGGGCCTGCGGCAGGCGGTGCGGGCGATCCGGCGGCTCGTCCCGGGCCGCGCGTTTCTCGGCGGCCACTCCTACGGCGGGCGCCAGGCCAGCCTCCTCGCCGCGGACGACCCGACCCTGGTGGCGGCGCTCATGCTGCTCGGCTATCCTCTGCGCGCGGCGCGCCGGCCGGCCCCGCTCCGGACCGAGCACTTCCCGCGCCTCCGCACCCCCGCGCTCTTCGTCCACGGCTCGCGGGACCCCTTCGGCTCGATCCTGGAGCTCAGGGCGGCCATCGCCCTCATCCCGGCTCGGACGGCACTCCTCCCCGTCGAGGGCGCCAGCCACGCGCTGATCCCGAGCCGCCGGGCGCCCCCGCCGGGCATCGACGTGCCGGACGCGACCGTGGCCGCCTTCCTCACGTTCGTCGGCTGATCCCCACACAGCAAGGAGGACACCGCCATGCCGTTCCAGGCCCCGTACCTCTTCAGCGCCGCCATGGACGTCGCGCCCGATCGCGAGGCGCTCTTCAACCAGGTCTACGACGAGGAGCACGTGCCGACGCTGCTCGGTGTACCCGGAGTCATCGGGGTGGCGCGATTCAAGACGCGCGAGTTCAGCATCGTCATCGGCGGAGAGCGCCGGACGGTCACCGTCGACGCCGAGCCGCGCTACCAGACGCTCTACGAGCTCGAGAGCCCCGACGTGCTGGTGAGCCCCGCCTGGACCCAGGCCGTGGACCGCGGGCGCTGGCCGGGCGAGGTCCGGCCCTACACGAAGAACCGCCGCCACGTCCTCTACCAGCGCATCGGCCGGTGACGATACGGCATCGGGTCGCGCCCCTGGCGGTCGCCCTGCTCGCCCTGGCGGGATGCGCGCCCCGGCTGGTCACCCCCGTCACCGATCCGGCGCACGCCCTGGCGCGCGCGCGCCCGCGCGCCTGGGCGGCGTGGCGGGACGACGGCGACCTCCCGTCGCTCCGCGCGGCGCTCGTCCAGAGCCTGACTTGGCTCGAGACCCAGCCGCCCGATCGCCCACTCGTGTTCGGTCCACGCACGGTGACCGCGGGCCATCAGCGAGCCGCCCTCGCCGGCCTGCTCGCGGAACTGGCCGGCGCGCCGGGGCCGGAGACCCTGACCGCCCGGATCCTCGAGCGGTTCGAGGTGCTCCGCAGCGTGGGCGGCCCGGACGGCCAGGTCCTCGTCACCGGGTACTACGAGCCGGTCGTCGAGGCCGCCGATCGGCCGGGCGACGGGCATGCCGTGCCGATCTTCGGCGTGCCCGACGATCTTATCGAGGTGGCGCTCGAGACATTCGACCCACGCTGGCGGGGCGAGCGCCTGGCGGGGCGGCGGGAGGGCCGGCGGCTCGTACCCTACTGGACCCGGGCCGAGATCGACGCCGGGCGGCTCGATGGGCGCGGGCTCGAGCTGGCCTGGGCCCGCGATCCGGTCGACGTCTTCTTTCTGGAGATCCAGGGCAGCGGGACGCTCCGGCTGCCGGATGGCCGCGAGGTCCGGATCGGGCACGCGGCGTCGAACGGTCGTCCCTATCGCGCGATCGGCCGCCTGCTCATCGACGAGCGGGAGATGGTACCCGAAGCCGTCTCGATGCAGTCCCTGCGGGCCTGGTTGGCCGCCCATCCCGCGGAGCGGGCGCGGGTGCTGCACTACAACGAGTCCTACGTCTTCTTCCGCCGCCTCGATGGCCCCCCGCTCGGCAACCTCGGCGTCCCGGTGACGCCGGGCCGGTCGATCGCGACGGACGCGCGGCTGTTTCCGTCCGGCGCGCTGGCGTTCATCCGGACGGAACAGCCCGTCCGCGCCCCCGACGGGCGGATCGACTGGCGCCCGCTCGCGCGCTTCGTCCTCAACCAGGACACGGGCGGCGCCATCCGGGGGCCGGGCCGCGTGGATCTCTTCTGGGGACGCGGCGAGCAAGCCGAGCTGGCCGCCGGCCTCATGAAGCAGCCGGGGCAGCTCTACTTCCTCGTGCCGCGCTGAGGCGGCACCGCGGGCGGGCGAACGGCCTCAGCCGGGCCGCTGCGTCAGGTAGGCCGCGAGCGCGGCCGCCTCGCGCTCCTGGAAGCGCACGGCGACGCGGAGCTGCTCGAGATACTGCTCGAGCGTCTTGCCGCCGAGCACGATCCCCCGCTCCGGAAAGAACGCCTGGACCTCCCGCTCCCACGCCGGGCTCACCAGCCCCGTCACGCCCTCGTACATCCGGCGATACGCGCTGGGCGGATAGAGGCGCGCCATCGTCTCCCAGTGAGCCTTCACGAACTCCCAGGCCAGTCCGCGCGCGTACACCCCCGTCAGCAGCGTCCGCACGACATACGGCGCATCCTGGGTGCGGATCTCGCCGTTGATGGTCCGCTCGAGGGTCTGCTGGATCAGCTCGCGCTGCCGGAATCCCGCCAGCGCGTAGAGGTACCGCTGCTCCTCCTGGGGCGTCCGGGCGTGCTTGAAGCGATCGAGAAACGCCGCGTACTCCGGCACTCCTCCGGTGAAGGCGACGATGGCGATGACGGCCGGCAGCACGTTCGGATCCAGGGCGGTCGCGTCGTCCAGGTAGCGGGCGTAGAGCTCGCGCGCTCGGCGCTGGGTCTCCGGGTCGTCGCCGAGGATGCCGAGCGCCCGCAGGAGATCGCCCCGGAGCTGGCGCTGGAGCTCGCTCTCCCCGGGCCGCGGCTCCCATCCGAGCCGGGCGGCAGCCGGCCCCACGCGGTGGCGCACCAGCGCCCCGAGCCCCGGCCGCGTGGCGTCGTCGAGGACCCGGTTCGTGTAGGCGAAGGAGGCGATCAACACCGCCCACACGTTGCGGTCGGTCTCCTCGCGAAAGGCCCCCGTGCGGGTCAGGTATTCGGTGGCGGGTAGGAGGCCGGCCAGCGCCAGGGCCTGGAGGTCGCTGACCAGGTTGAACCGCTCGATCGGCAGGAGCTCGCCGAGCGCCGCCGCCAGCCGGTCGAGGAGGGCGGGCGCGTAGCGCACCCGGTAGAAGCCGTGGCCGCCGGCATTGGCGACGACCCAGTCGGCGGGGCTCGGGAGGCCGAGGTCGGCCTCCGGGGCCTCGAGGAGCAGGCGCCGCTCGATCACCTGGCCATCGAGGGCCGCCCGGATGGTCACCGGCACGCGCCAGAGCCCGGACTCGGCGGCGTCCGGCTCGAGATACGTGAAGCGGCGCTGCCCGAGGCGGAGCCGCGGGCCATCCGCCTCGACGCTCACCAGCGGGTAGCCGGGCCGGAACACCCAGGCGTCCATGACGTCGGGAATCGGCAGCCGGCCCGCATCCCCCAGCGCCCGCCAGAGATCGGTCGTCTCGGCGTTGGCGTAGGCGTGGCGGTTGAGGTAGAGGCGCACGCCGTCGCGGAAGGTCTCGGGCCCCAGGTGCTGCTCCAGCATGCGGAGGACCGAGGCCCCCTTCTCGTAGGTCAGGAGGTCGAACATCGCCTCGCAGTCGCGCGGCGCCAGCACCTCGTACTCGATCGGACGG
>DASYQW010000164.1 GCA_036005065.1 Candidatus Methylomirabilota bacterium
CGCTCCCAAGGAGGAACCATCCGGCGTGATCTTCGACCTCGGGGCCCTGCCGCTCGAGCCCGGCGCGGTGCGCTTCCGCCTGTGGGCTCCCCGATGCCGGCGCGTCGAGGTGTGTCTGGTCGGCCCCGGGCGCGTCCGCGCGGCTCCGCTCGAGCCCCGCGCGGACGGGATCTTCGAGGCCACGATCGCGGAGGTCGAGGCCGGAGCCCGCTACCACTACCGGCTCGACGGGGCGGCCGAGCGGCCGGATCCCGTCTCCCGCTTCCAGCCGATCGGCGTCCACGGTCCCTCCGAGGTCGTGGATCCGGCCGCCTTCGTCTGGAGTGACGCGGGCTGGGGCGGCGTTCCGCTCCGCGACCTCCGCCTCTACGAGCTTCACGTCGGCACCTTCACGTCCGAGGGCACCTTCGAGGCGATCATCCCGCACCTCCCGGGACTCCGCGATCTCGGCATCACGGCCATCGAGCTGATGCCGGTCGCCGAGTTCCCCGGCGCCCGCAACTGGGGGTACGACGGCGTCCACCTCTTCGCTCCCCAGTCGACCTACGGAGGTCCCGAGGGACTGCGGCGGCTCGTCGACACCGCTCACGCGGTCGGGCTAGCCGTGTTTCTGGACGTCGTCTACAACCACCTCGGGCCCGAGGGCAATTACCTTCGCGAGTACGGCCCTTACTTCTCGGACCGTCATCTCACCCCGTGGGGCGAGGCCGTGAACTACGACGGCGAGGGCTCCTCGGGAGTGCGCCGGCACGTCGTCGGCAATGCGTGCTACTGGGTCAGGGAGTACCACATGGACGGGCTCCGACTCGACGCCGTGCATGCCATCGTGGACGACAGCCCCGTCCACCTCCTGGCCGAGCTCGGCGAGGCAGTGGAAGCGGAAGGGCGGGCGCTCGGGCGTCCCGTGCACGTGATTGCGGAGTCGAACCGGAACGATCGCCGCATCGTCGTCCCCCGGGCCGAGGGCGGCTACGGGCTCGCCTCTCAGTGGAGCGACGACTTCCACCATGCGCTCCGGGTCACGCTGACGGGCATCCGGGGCGGCTATTACGACGACTTTCAGGGAGGCCTGGACGACCTGGAGACTGCCCTTCGCGAGGCGTTCGTCTACCAGGGTCGCTTCTCGGCCTTCCGCGGGCACGTGGTGGGGTCACCGGCGTCGGATCTCCCCGGCGAGGCGTTCGTCGTGTTCGATCAAAACCACGACCAGGTGGGGAACCAGGCGCGCGGCGACCGACTGATGACCCAGGTGCCGGTCGGCGCGGTGAAGGTGGCGGCGGCCTCGGTCCTGTGCGCGCCCTACCTCCCGCTGCTCTTCATGGGCGAGGAGTACGGGGAGACGGCGCCGTTCTGCTTCTTCACGAGCTTCAGCGCCCCGGAGCTGGTCGAGGCCGTCCGCGCCGGGCGCCGGCGGGAGTTCGCGAAGTTCGCCTGGGAGACGGACATCCCCGATCCGCAGGACCCTGCCACCTTCGCCGCCTCCCGGCTGGACCACGCCCGGCGCACCCGACCGCCCCACGCTCACGTGTGGGCGTGGTACCAGGCCCTGCTCCGCCTTCGCCGGAGCCACCCGGCACTCCGTCACCCCGACCGCGCGCGGACGCGGGTGAGCCGCGCCGGCCAGGCCCTCGTCCTCGAGCGCTGGGCAGCGGCGGGCGCCGAGGCCGTTCTGGTGATCCTGTCGTACGACCCCCGGCCGAGCCGTCTCGAGGCGACGATTCCGGACGGCGCGTGGCGCCTCGAGCTGGACAGCGAGGCCCCCGCCTTCGGCGGGACCGAGGCGGCGGCCGGTCCCCCGGCCCTCACGGGCGGCCCCGCGGGGGTCGAGCTCCGGCCCTACCAGGCGCGGATCTACCTGCGCTAAATCACCTTCGGGGGGGTCTCGGAAGACCCCCCCGATGCCTCCCCTCGGTTGCAGCGGCACAGCCGCCGCTCGGAGCGCTGCTCGACGCGGCGCGCGCTCGGAGCGAGCTGCCGGGTTACTCCGACAGATTCCTGGATCGTGGGAGGGGGCCTCGACGGCCCCTCGGCGACCCGCGGCGCGCCGGGTGAAATTTGCGCCTGTGGTGTGGGGTGTGCTAGAAGAGCCCCGAGGTGCCATGCCACACGCGCCGGGTCCACCATGACGCGAAGCGCGGTCCTGCGCCCCGGCCTCGTCCTGACAGCCGGGGTCGCGACCGTCGCGGCGTCAAGCGCGCTGCCGGCGTTCTACGCGCTGTTCAGCGGCTTCCAATGGTATGACGACGAGGGCTACCTGCTGCTCTCCCTCCGGCAGTACGCCGCCGGGGGCGCCCTGTACGACCAGCTCTACACCCAGTACGGCCCGGCCTACTTCCAGCTCCTGACCGGCCTCTTCGGGACCCTGTCGCTCGAGCCGACCCACATGGCGGGCCGCGCCGCCGTCATGGGCCTGTGGCTTGCGGTGGCGGCGCTCTGCGCGCTGGCGACCCACCGCCTCACCGGGAGCATCCCGCTCGCCCTCGGCACCCAGCTCCTCGTCTTCCAGACGCTCCTTCCCATGCGAGACGAGCCGCTCCACCCGGGCGGCGTCCTGGCCGTCCTCCTCAGCGCGCTCGTCCTCGCGGGCTCGTTCCTCCGCCGGACGCCCAACGCCGTCGCCGCCGCGCTGATGGGCGTTCTCCTGGCCGCCGCCGTCCTGGTCAAGGTCAACGTCGGGCTCTTCGCCTTCGTGTCCGCCGTCTTCGTCTTGCTCGCGGCCGCGCGCCTCGGCCGGGGCACGCCAGCCTGGCGGCTCGCGGCGGCGGGTGCCTTCGTGCTGGTCCCGCTCGCCGTCATGGGCCCCTTGTGGCACGAACCGTGGGTGCGGGCCTACCTTGCCGTCGTCGTGTGCGCCGCGCTCGCC
This sequence comes from Candidatus Methylomirabilota bacterium, assembly GCA_036005065.1. Classification (NCBI taxonomy): domain Bacteria; phylum Methylomirabilota (SeqCode); species Candidatus Methylomirabilota bacterium. The sequence goes on from DASYQW010000164.1 coordinate 2,864, forward strand.
GTGGTCCTGGTGCGGCTCGCCCGCCCGCTCGAGAGCCCGGGCGCCGGATGGGATCTCCTCGTGCTCCTCGGCGCCTCCGCGCTGGTCGGCGCGGCCTCCTGCGGTGTCGAGCTGGTCCGCGGGACGACCGTGGCCGGCCTCTGGCGGGGGATCGTGCTGGATCCCTTGCGCCACCCGCGGGCGTTCGCGGTGCCGCTACACATGCCGGCCCTGGCGCCGGTGTGGGCCGTGCTCTCACTGGGGCTGGCTGCCGCCGCCGTCCTCGCCGGGCGCCTGACGGGGACCGCGCGCCGCGCGATCGCGGCGGTCCAGGGGCCGGCCCAGCTCCTGGCCGGCGGGATCCTCTGGTACGCGGCCTATGCCTACCCGCTCTTGAGCCGGCGCCCTCTCGCCGTGTCGCTGCCCCTCCTCTGGCTTGCGCTCCTGAGCCGGCCGCGCGACGCCGAGATCGATCGTGACATCGGGCGATCGCTGCTCGTCGCGGTCGCGGTCCTCCAGGCGCTCCACGCCTATCCGGTGGCCGTCACCCAGGTCGCGTGGGCGACGTTCCTCTTCATCCCGGCCGGAGCCGTCGCGATCGCGGAGGGCTGGCGGACGACGGTCGCGATGCTCGGGCGCCTGTTGCCGGCGAGCGTGCCGCGCGCGGCCGGCGCGGTGGCGCTGGCGGGCGTGCTGGCCGCGCTCGGCGTCCGCTCGGTCGATCAGGAGCAGCGGATGCGGGCGGCCTATCAGGCCGGGGTCCCGCTCGACCTCCCGGGGGCCGAGCGGATCCTGGTCACGCCGCACCAGGCGGCGATCTACCAGCAGCTCACCCAGAGCCTCACCGCGCACTGCGGAACGTTCGTGTCCATGCCGGGCATGAACAGCCTCTATCTGTTCAGTCGGCTCCCGCCGCCGACGATGCTGAACGCCACCCTGTGGGTGGCGCTCTTCACCCCGGCCCAGCAGGCCGTGATCACCGACCGGCTGTCCCGGCTGACCGTGCCCGTCTGTGCGGTCCGCCGCCAGGCTCGCGGGCAAGTCACGGAGCCCAGGAGCGCCGCCGGCAGCGCGCCCGACAGCGAGGCCGCCCCGCTCGTCCGGTACATCGAGCGCGAGTTCGTCACCCTCTACGCGATCGACGGGTACGAGTTCATGATCCGGCGTCCGCCGGCTCCGCGCGGATGAGCCCACCATGACGCCGACGCTGGCCGGGGACCGGCGGCCCTTGATCGTGCTCATGCCGGTCTACAACGACTGGGAGGTCGTCCCGCACCTCCTGGCCGAGCTGGACCGCGCCCTGATCGAGGCGGACCTCACGGCCGAGGTCGTCATCGCCGACGACGGGTCCGTCGTGGTTCCCGGGCGGGAGCTGTTCGCCGGCGCGCGCTATCGGGCTCTGGCGTCGATCACGGTCCTCCATCTCGGCCGGAACGTCGGGCACCAGCGAGCGATCGCCATCGGCCTCGCCTACATCGACGCCAAGCGACCCTGCTGCGCCGTGGTGGTGATGGACGCCGACGGCGAAGACGCCCCGACGGACGTCCCGCGGCTCGTCCGCGCGTGGGCCACGGCCGACTCGGCCGTGATCTTCGCCACCCGGGCGAGGCGATCCGAAGGCGTTCCCTTCCGCGCCCTGTACCGCGCCTACCGTCTCGCCTACCGGCTGCTGACCGGCTCCTGGATCTCGTTCGGCAACTTCAGCCTGGTCCCCGCCCGCCTGCTGCCGCGCCTGACCCTGCTGGCCGAGCTCTGGAACCACTACCCGGCGGCGGTGATGAAGGCCCGGATCCCGATCGCGACCATACGGGTCGACCGGGCCCGGCGGCTGGCCGGGCACTCGCAGATGACCCTCGTCTCCCTGGTGCTCCACGGGCTCAGCGCCATCTCGGTGTACGGGGACGTGATCGGGGTCCGCGCGCTGCTCGCCACGGTGGTGGCGATCGGCCTCTGTCTCGGCGGCATCGCGGTGGTGGTGGGTATCCGGTTCATGACCGATCTGGCCATTCCCGGCTGGGCCTCGGCGGTGGTCGGACTCCTGGTGGCCATCCTGCTCCAGACCGTGTCGCTGTCACTCGTGTTCGTCTTCATGATCCTCAACAGCCGGAACTATTCGACCGTCATCCCCCGGCGGGACTACGGCGACTACGTCGCGGCCGAAGAGCGCCTCTACCCGTGACCCCCGGGGAGACCGCCGTCGCCCCGCAGTACGCCGGACAGGAGCTCTCCCTGTTCGCCCGGGCGGCCCACTGGAAGGCCTACCTGGCGGACCTTCTCCGCCCCTACCTGGTCGGCGCGGTCCTGGAGGTCGGCGCGGGCCTGGGCGCCACGACGCGGGCGCTGTGCGATGGAAGCCAGCGGCGGTGGCTCTGTCTGGAGCCGGACCCGGCGCTGGCGGCCCACATCAGGCAAGAGATTGCTCGGGGCGGGCTGCCGGCGTGCTGCGAGATACGGGCGGGCACGGTCCCGGACCTGCCGGCGGACTCGCGCTTCGACGCCATCGCCTACGTCGACGTCCTGGAGCACATCCAGGCGGACCGCGAGGAGCTGGCCCGCGCCGCGCAGCACCTCCGCGCCGGCGGCGCCCTCGTCGTCCTCGCCCCGGCCCACGGGTGGCTCTACTCCCCGTTCGATGCCGCCATCGGACACTATCGCCGGTACACGCGGCGGTCCCTCGCCCGGGTGATGCCGACCCACCTCGAGCGGACCCTGGTGCGCTATCTCGACAGCGTGGGTCTGCTCGCGTCGGCCGCCAACCGGCTCCTCCTCCGGCGGCATCTGCCGACGCCCGGCCAGATCGCGTGCTGGGACGGATGGATGGTGCCCCTCTCCCGGCGGGTCGATCCGCTCCTGGGGTTCCGCGTGGGCAAATCCGTCCTGGGCGTCTGGCGGGCCCTCGCGGACCAGGTCGCCAAGTAGTTGGCCTCGCGTCGAAACCGGGTTTCTGCTTGACACCTCCGGAGCCTTCTGTAACGCTAGCCTTAGTCTAGGTAACTTCCCGGATCTACGGGCCTACCCGTGCCGTTCGCCGGCTGGACACGCACTCCGTCGGGGTTCCCCGGGGCGCCTCTGACGCGGCGTGTCGCCGTCCGAGCTCTGCCAGACCGCGCAGGACAGGCAGGAGACGAGAGGTCGTGAACAAGCGTGAGCGGAGCCGGGGCGCCCCCGCCACTCCCGAACGGTGGGTCCCGGGCCTCGCCCTGGTCCTCCACACACACCTGCCGTTCGTCCTGAACCACGGCCGCTGGCCGCACGGCTCGGACTGGCTCTGCGAGGCGGCGGTCGAGTGCTACCTCCCCCTCCTCGAGGTCGCCCGTCGGCTGGTCGCGCAGGGGCTCTCGCCCCGCTGGACGATCAACATCTCGCCGGTCCTCGCCGAGCAGCTCGCCTCGAGCGTGTTCCAGAAGGAGTTCGAATTCTTCATCGGCATCCGCCTGCGCTCCTGCGAGGACAACCGGAGCGACTTCCGCCGGGCGGGGGCGGAGGCTCTGGTGGCCCTGACGTACTCCTGGGAGGAGTACTTCGAGCGCGAGGACTTCGCGTTCCCGGATCTGGATCCGGCCTGGGCCCGCGTGGGAACCGCGTGACCCGCGGGGCCGTCCAGATGCCGCCGGAACGAGGACGACCCGGGGGGCCGCGGTGAGGGCGCAGCGCGTCCTCGCGTTCATCATGGCCGGCGGTAAAGGGGAGCGCCTGGAGCCGCTGACGCGCGAGCGATCGAAGCCGGCCGTCCCCTTCGGGGGTCGCTATCGCATCATCGACTTCGTCCTCTCCAACTTCGTGAACTCGGGGATCCTCTCCCTCTACGTCCTCGTCCAGTACAAGTCGCAGTCGCTCATCGAGCACCTGCGGCTCGGCTGGCGCAGCGGCGGGCTGGTGGCCGACCACTTCGTCACCGTGGTGCCGCCGCAGATGCGGATGGGCGACTGGTGGTACCGGGGCACCGCCGACGCCGTGCTCCAGAACCTCCACCTCGTGGAGGACTTTGCGCCCGACCTCGTCGCCGTGTTCGGAGCCGACCACGTCTACCGCATGGACGTGAACCAGATGGTGGGATTTCACATCTCGCGGGGGGCCCAGGTCACCGTGGCGGCGCTCCCGGTGCCGGTGGAAGACGCGTCGGGCTTCGGGATCATCGAGGTGGACGGCGAGGGGCGGATCGTCTCCTTCGACGAGAAGCCGGCGGTGGCGCGCCCGATCCCCGGCCGTCCGGGGCTTGCCTATGCGTCGATGGGAAACTACCTGTTCAACCGCGACACGCTCATCGACACGCTGGTGGAAGACGCGCGGCGCTCCACCGACCACGATTTCGGCCGCACGATCATCCCCGAGCTGTTTCCCCGCGGCCGGGTGTTCGCCTACGACTTCCAGTCGAACCAGGTACCGGGGCTGCGGCCGTACGAGGAGCGCGGCTACTGGCGCGACGTCGGGACGATCGAGAGCTACTGGCAGGCCCACATGGACCTCCTCGGCGAAGCTCCCCGGCTCGACCTCGACAACTCGGCCTGGCCGATCCTGGCCAGCCGGTATCACGGGCCGGCGGCCCGCATCCTCGGTGGCAGCATCGAGAACTCGCACGTGGGAGAGGGGAGCCTGATCCGGCACGGGACGGTGCGCGGGTCGATCCTGGGCCGGGGCGTGCAGGTCGACGAGGGATGCGTGGTCGAGGACTCGATCGTCATGGACTTCACCCGGCTCGAAAAGGGCGTCCGGCTGCGCCGCGTCATCGTGGATCGGTATAACCGCCTCGAGCGGGGGACGACGATCGGGGAGGATCCGGAAGAGGATGGCCGCCGGTTCCATCTGGACCGGTCGGGGATCGTGGTCATCCCGCGCGGCGGGCGGGCGCACATGCTCGATCTGGAGCAAGAGCCCTGAGCGGTTCCCGCGTTTTCCCTCGCGCCGCGTCGGTCGCTTCGGTCGGCGGTGGCGCTCTGCCCCGGGTACGTCCGTGAGCGCGGCCGCGCCCCGCTACATCGCCATCCACGGCCACTTCTATCAGCCGCCTCGCGAGAACCCGTGGCTCGAGGCGGTCGAGGTCCAGGACTCGGCGTACCCCTACCACGACTGGAACACGCGGGTGACGGCGGAATGCTACGCGCCCAACACGGCGGCCCGGCGGGTGGACGCCCAGAATCGCATCCTGGACATCGTCAACAACCTCGACCGGATCTCGTTCAACTTCGGCCCGACCCTCTTGCACTGGCTGGCCGAGGAGCGGCCGCACGTCTACGCGCGGATCCTGGAAGCGGATCGCGTCAGCGCGGCCAAGCGCGGGGGCCACGGCAACGCCATCGCGCAGCCCTACAACCATGCCATCCTGCCGCTCGCCTCGCGGCGCGACAAGGTCACCCAGGTGCGCTGGGGCCTGGCCGACTTCCGCTACCGGTTCGGGCGCGACCCGGAGGGGATGTGGCTCCCGGAGACGGCCGTCGACGGAGAAACGCTCGAGGTGCTGGCCGAGCACGGCATCGCCTTCACCATCCTCGCCCCCAAGCAGGCGGCACAGGTGCGGGCCCGGCCGGACGGGAAGTGGCAGGAGGGCGGCGGCGCCATCGATCCGAGCCGACCCTATCGCTGGGAATCCCGGGATGGCCGGAGCATCGCCCTCTTCTTCTACGACGGCCCTATCTCGCACGCGGTGGCCTTCGAGGGGCTGCTCGAGTCCGGCGACGCGTTCGCCGGTCGCCTCCTGGCCGCGTTCGACGACCGCCGCCCGGGCGGACAGCTCATCCACGTCGCGACTGACGGCGAGTCGTACGGCCACCACCACCGCTTCGGAGAAATGGCCCTGGCCGCCGCCTGCCACCGCATCGAAGCCGATGGGCGGGCGGCCCTCACCAACTACGGCGCCTTTCTCGCGTCCCACCCGGCGACCCAGGAGATCCGGATCGTGGAGCCGTCCTCCTGGAGCTGCGCCCACGGCGTGGACCGCTGGCGCGCCGACTGCGGATGCAACTCCGGGCGGCTCGACTGGCACCAGCGGTGGCGGCGACCGCTGCGGGAGGCGTTCGACTGGCTCCGCGAGCAGGTGGATCCCCTGTTCGAGGCGCGCGCCTCCGCCTTGCTCAAAGATCCCTGGGATGCGCGGGACGACTACGTGACGGTGATCCTTTCCCGCTCGTATCCCGCGGTGGCCGCGTTCCTCGGCCGCCACCAGCTACGCCCGTTGACCCACTTCGAACAGGTGGAGGCGATCAGACTCCTCGAGCTCCAGCGCCAGCGCCTGCTCATGTACACCTCCTGCGGGTGGTTCTTCGACGAGGTCTCCGGCATCGAAACGGTCCAGGTGCTCCGCTACGCGGCCCGGGCCATCCAGCTCGTCCGGCAGCTGGGCGCCAACGCGAACCTGGAAGAGGCCTTCGTGCAGCGTCTGGCGGCGGCGCCATCGAACCTTCCCGAGCTGGGCACGGGCGCCGAGGTCTACCGCCGTCACGTGCTGCCGGCCGTCGTCGACCTCCGGCGCGTCATCGCGCACTACGCGATCGCCGCCCCGTACCAGAACTACGGGGACGAGGCCCGCGTCTACGCCTACACGGTGTCGCGGCTCGACTGGCAGCGCGAGTCGTACGGGGAGACCTCGCTGAGCGTGGGCCGGGTCCGGGTGACGTCGGACCTCACGGCCGAGGCCGAGGAGGCGGCCGTCGCCGTCCTGCACTTCGGCGGTCACGACTTCCACTGCGCAATGCGGGGCCTGCCGGACGGCGGCGACTACGCGACGGTCCGGGCCGAGCTCTTCCAGCGCTTCGCGGGCCACAGCCTGTCCGAGGTCGTGCGTGCCCTCGACCATCACTTCGAGGGCCGGGCGTATGGCATCCGCGATCTCTTCATCGCCGAGCGCCGGCAGATCCTGGCCTCCGTCACCGAGAGCGTGCTCCGGCGCTTCGAAGACACTTACCGGCGCCTCTACGAGGAGAGCCGGCGACTCATGCAGTACCTGCGCGAGGCGGACGCCCCGGCCCCCGAGGCGCTGGCGCTGGCCGCCCGCTACGTGCTCCAGCGCGACGTCGAGCGGGAGCTGCCGCGCCTCGCCGCCGACGGCTCGGCGGACCGTATCCGCGAGCTCCTGACCGAGGCCCGCTCCCTCGGCTTCGACCTCCGCGTCGAGCCGGAGCGCGTGGCCCCTCATCTCGAGCGGGCGCTGCTCGCGCGGATGGCCCGCGTCTGGGACGATGTCACGCCCGACCGCATCGAGAGCGCGCTGGCCGTCCTCCAGGTGGGCCGGGAGCTCGGCTGCATGCCCGACCCGTGGACGGCCCAGAACCGCTTCTTCGAGCTCTGGCGGATCCAGGAGCGGGACGCCCGCCTCGTCCTGGGGCCCCTGGCCGCCGCGCTCGGCTTCCGGCTGGATCCCACGACGTGACGACGCCCTTCGTCTTCGTCGGCTGCGTCGAGTTGCGCGAGATCCTGGGCCAGCGGGCCGAGGATGCGAAGGAGCTGGCCGATCTCCTGGCCCAGGTCCCGGGCGGGTCCGTCTACTACCACACCCACGGCTTCTTTCTCCGGCACCGCGTCTTCGCCAGCGCCTACACCAACGACTTCGCGACGTGGGTCGCGGGAGAGCTGAAGGAGCCGGTCCTCGGCGAAAAGCTGGCGATGGTCGATCCGTTCGAATTCCAGGATCTGGAGGCGCTCCGGGAGGAGCTGGTGTCGGTGATCGACCACCACCTGTCGCATCAGCGGACGGTGCCCCGGATCGACCGGAGTCAGCCCTTCGACTTCCTGCAGAGTCACGTGGTGGAGTTGCCGGTCGGCATCGCGGCCGGGACGCTGCTCGAGTTCCGCGAGGCCCTGGCTCAGGTGGACGCGAGCGCGATCTATTACCATGTCTTCGAGGCGCGCGTGCGGCAGGGGCGGTACGAGAACGACTTCTCCCAGTGGCTCCGCCGAGACCTCTCACTCACCGACCTCGCCGAGCGCGTGCGACGCATCAATCCCTATGTGGGAAGCCTCGAGCGGGTCCGCTCGCGGCTGCTCATGCTGGTGGACGAGGTGCTCGAGCAGGAGGGCAGCGCCCCGTGACGTCGATCAACGACTACCGCGAGATCGCCCCCAGGGGCACGGTGGACTTCATCATCCGGATGACGGAGCGCGTCAAGGGGCGGCGTTTCCTTCACGTCAGCTCGACGCGGTATGGCGGCGGAGTGGCCGAGATCCTGCACCGCACGGGCCCCATCCTGACCGAGCTGGGGGTGGAGGTCTCCTGGGAGGTGATCACCGGCAACCCCCTCTTCTACTCGACGACCAAGGCGATCGAGAGCGCGCTCCAGGGCACGGAGCAGGTCATCACCGAAGAGATGCTGGACACCTACCGCACGGTCAACCGGGACAACGCCCGCCGGTTGCCGCTCGAGGCCGACGTCGTCCTGGTCCACGACGCCCAGCCGGCGGCGCTGATCGAGCACCGCCCGGCCAGCGGGCGATGGGTGTGGCGCTGTCACATGGACATGTCGGCCCCGCAGCGGCGCGTTTGGGCCTTTCTCCGACGCTACGTCGTGAGCTACGACGCCGCCGTCTTCTCGCTGCCGCGGTTCGCCCCCCAGCTCCCCATCCCCCAGTACCTGATCTACCCGTCCATCGACCCCTTGGCGGACAAGAACCGGCGGCTTTCGCGGCAGGAGGTCGAGGCCGTGCTCGATCGGCTGGCGATCCCGCGGGACAAGCCGATCCTCCTCCAGGTGTCGCGGTTCGACCGCTTCCAGGACCCGGTCGGGGTGATCAACGCCTTCCGGCTCGTACGCCGTCACAACGACTGCCGCCTCGTCCTGGCCGGCAGCGGGACGATGGACGACCCCGAGGGCGCGGCGGTGCTGGCCGAGGTGCGGGAGGCCACGGGCTCCGACGAGGACATCCACGTGCTCGAGCTGCCGCCCGACGCCCACCTGGAGATCAACGCCCTCCAGCGGGCGGCCACCATCGTGCTCCAGAAGTCGCTGCGCGAGGGCTTCGGGCTCACGGTGGCCGAGGCCATGTGGAAGGGCAAGCCGGTGATCGGCGGGGCCGCCGGAGGGATCACGGCCCAGATCATCCACGACGTGACCGGGTACCTGGTCCACTCGCCCGAGGGCGCGGCCTTCTGGCTCCGGTACCTGCTCAACAACCCGGAGGCGATCAGCCGCCTGGGCGGCGCCGGGCGGGAGCACGTCCGGCGGAACTTCCTGATCACCCGGCACCTGGCCGACTATCTCACCCTGCTGGGCCGCCTCACGGGGTGATGGGCCGCGCGCGCACCCGCTTCGATGGACGTGCCGCCCTCGCCACTCCCGGACGATGCCGAGGCCCGGCTCGCCGAGCTCGGTGCGGCCGAGGTCGTCTTCGGCGTCCTCTCCTACCAGAACGCCCGGACCATCGGCGAGGTCGTGCGGAGCCTGGAGAAGGGGGCGCGGACCCACTTCCCCGACGCCCGGGGCGTCCTCGTCCACTCGGACGCGGGCTCGACCGACGAGACGGTGGACGCCGCGGCCCGCTCGGCCGGCGACCTCCCCGTCGTGCGGCTCGTGCACGGAGGCGTTTCCACCCAGCGCGCCATGCCCCCGGCCCATGGCGTGCCCGGCGGGGACGTGGGACTCCGCGGCCTCTGCGTGGCCGCGCGACGGCTTTCGGCGCGCGCCGTCCTCCTGGTGGGGGCCGACCTCCGCAGCCTGCCGGACATCTGGATGGACCGGCTCCTCCGACCGATTTGGGGCGGGGAACTGGACTTCGTCACCCCGCTCTACGCTCGCCCGGCCCTCGACGGGACGCTGACCACGTGCCTCCTTTACCCCCTGACGCGTGCCCTCTACGGGAGCGCCGTGCGCCACGTCGTGCCGTCGGAGGCGGCGCTGTCGGCGGCCCTCGTCGCGCGACTCGCCGACGGTCACGGCTGGAGCACGGCGGCGACGCGGTCGGCCCCGCTTTACCTCGGCACCACCGCCTCGGCGACCGGCGCCCGGCTCGGGGAGGCCTGGCTCGGCGCGCGGGACGCGGAGGGGCGAGAGGGCCGACTCGATCTCGGGGACCTCGTGAGCGAGGTGGTCGGCACGGCATTTGCGCTGGCGGAGCTCTATGAGGAGCAGTGGCGCGAGGCCGGGCCGCGTCCGGCGCCCCGGCGCTTCGGGGAATCCCTGGCGGCGCCCAGCGACACGCCGCCCGCGAGCCAGGCGCGCATGGTCTCCGTCTTTCGGCAGGGGCTGCGGGACCTGGTCTCGATCTGGGAGCAGGCCCTGAGCGCCGGCACCCTCGGCGACCTCTATCCGCTCGGGGACCTGGCCCCCGAGGAGTTCGTGTTCTCGGCCGACCTGTGGGCGCGCGTGGTTTACGACTTCCTGCTGGCCTACCACTTCCGGGTGCTCCACCGGGACCACCTCCTCCGGAGCCTGGTGCCGCTCTACATGGGGCGGACGGCGGCGCTCTGCCGCGAGGCGTCGGGCCTCTCGGGCGCCGCCCAGGCGCGGCTGCTCGAGCGGCAGGCGCGGGCGTTCGAGCGGGCCCGGGCCGATTTTGCCGACCGGTGGCGATAATATGAGGAGGGGTGGTCACCGGAAGCCACCGGGCGCGATGGCGACCGTG
>DASYQW010000165.1 GCA_036005065.1 Candidatus Methylomirabilota bacterium
CCCTGACCGCCGCGGCGGTATCCGCCTTCGGCCGGACGGCGGCCGCGGCTCCCGCCGTCAAGGGCCTGGCCCAGATCTCGATCGCCATCAACCAGTCGCCGTGGCTGCCCGGGTTCCGGAAGCTGGTCGACCTCTACCAGCAGCAGTCCGGCAACAAGGTCCAGCTCCAGCTCTTCCCCTTCACCGGCCTCCTCGAGAAGTCCCTCAACGCGATGACCGCGGGCTCCAAGGAGTTCGACATCATCAACCTGAACGAAGGCTGGTACATGACCTTCTACGACCGCGGGTGGATGACCCCGCTCAAGGAGATCGACCCCGGCTTCGAGCTCCCCAAAGAGGTCATCGAATACGATTACGCCGGCCGCTGGGACCCGAAGAAGAAATACTCCACCAAGGACGGCATCCTCTACGGCGTGCCCATCAGCGGCATCTTCCAGCTGTTCGCCTATCGAGGTGACCTGTACGAGAAGGCCGGGCTCAAGCCGCCCGAGACCTGGGACGACGTGATCCAGGCGGCCCGGAAGCTCCACGACCCCCAGAAGGGCCTCTACGGCTATGCCGCCCGCGGGCACCGCGACGGGGTGTGGTGGGATTGGATGCCGTTCCTCCGCGGCTACGGCGGCGACGTCTTCAAGAGCCCGCCCGACGACTGGACGGTGGTCATCAACAGCTCGGAGGCCGTGAAGGCGCTCGAGCTCTACGTGAGCCTCACCCAGTTCTCGCCCCAGAACGTGGGGGACCTCAACCAGGCCGAGCAGATCGCGCTCTTCACGGCCGACAGGGTTCTGCAGACGGTCATGGCCAGCTCCACCTACCCCGACATGGACAACCCCGAGAAGTCGCGGGTCGTCAACAAGGTCCAATGGACCGCCGTCCCGAAGCCCGCCGGCGGGCGGCACTCCGCCACCATGGGGATCTGGGTCATGGCCATCCCCCGGGTCGTCGACCAGGACAAGAAGAAGGCGGCGCTCGAGTTCCTCAAGTGGGCGATCACCAAGGACGCCCAGATGGAGTACGCCCGGTTCGGCTCCATCCCGGTCCGCCAAGACGTGCTCGGCTCCGAACTGGCCAACGAGCCGCGGTTCCGGGTCCTGAAGGCCAAGGCGGCCAGCACGCCCTACATCCGGGCCTTTCCCCGGGTCGCCGAGGGCCCGAAGCTCACCGAGGTCCTCGGCCTCCGGCTCAACCAGGCGGTCACCAAGAGCCTCGGCCCGAAGGACGCCCTCGACAAGGCTGCCGACGAAATCTTCAACATCATGAAGCGGGCGGGCTACCAGACCGGGAAGCTCGGCTAGGTCATGGGAGGGGGCCTGGACGGCCCCCGCCCAGACCCACCCCCAGGAAGGTTGCGCGGGCGAAGCCCGCGCTCGGAGCGGAACACCAACCGTAGGCGGTTGTGATAGTCGCCTGGCGCCTGGTTAACCCGACAGGCTGGTAGTTCCTCGGATATCGGAGGGCCCGTGGAGAAGCGTGGGGTCGGGATCGGGCTGCCAGGCCTCGGAGGGGCGCTCGATCGGACATTCCGCTATTGGGCGCTGCTCCCGGTCTTCGTGGTCCTCCTCCTGCTCACCGCCTATCCCCTGGTTCAGCTCGTCGGCATGAGCCTCTCCGACTACACCTTCGGCGGGGGCTCGATCGTCGCTCACTACTCGGGGCTCCGGAACCTGGAACTGATGGGCGAGGACACGGTCTTTCGGGCCGCCGTCCGGAACACGCTCGTCTTCGTGGTGGGCGTGGTCCTGGTCGAGTTCGTCCTGGGCTTCGTGGTGGCCCTCCTGGCGAGCGGCCTGCCTCGCGGCGGGGGCCTCTTCAAGACGGTCCTCGTCATCCCACTTCTCGTCCCGCCCATCGCGATCGGCACGATGTGGCGGCTCATGTACCAGAGCGAGTTCGGCGTGATCAACGCGCTCCTGCGGGAGCTCCGGCTCCCCACGCCCAACTGGCTCGGCGACCCGGCTATCGCCCTCGGGTCAGTCATGATCGTGGACGTGTGGCACTGGACCGCCTTCATGTTCCTGATCCTGCTGGCCGGGCTCGAATCGCTTCCCGCCGAGCCCTTCGAGGCCGCCCGGGTCGACGGCGCCTCTGCCTGGCAGGCCTTCCGGGCGCTGACTCTCCCCCTCATGCGGCCGATCATCCTGGTGGCGCTCATGCTCCGGACTGTCTTCGCCTTCAAGGTCTTCGACGAGGTGTTCCTCCTCACCACCGGCGGGCCGGGGACGTCCACCGAGGTCGTCAGCATGTACATCTACAAGGTGATCTTTCGGACCATGGAGCTGGGCTACGGCTCGTTTCTCTCTGTGGTGGCCGCCCTCCTCACCTCCGTCTTCGTGCTGGGCTACTTGTGGACGCTGCGGCGCGAGCGCATCGCCGCCTGACGGGTGGGGGGTGGGGGACGCCGGCCCGCTACGCCGGTCTCGTGGTGGCCTCGGGGCTCACCCTGGCGCCGTTCCTCTGGGTCGGGACCAACGCCTTCAAGTTCTTCAAGGACATCGTCCAGTGGAGCTGGACCTTCGAGCCGACCCTCGTCAACTTCCGACGGGTCCTGTTCGAGCAGGACATCAGCTTCCTGCGACTCGGCGTCAACAGCCTGGTCATCGCGCTCGCCTCGATGGCGATCTCGCTGGTCTGCGGCGCGCTCGGCGCCTACAGCCTCTCGCGGTTCCGGTGGTCCCGCGCCGTCACGGCGTTCGTCCTGGGCTGGATGCTCTTCGTCCACATGGTGCCGCCCATCACCTTCACGGGGCCGTTCTTCCTCCTGGCCCGGTTCTTCGACGTGTACAACACCTACCTCCCGGTCATCGCCGCCCACACGATCATCACCCTCCCCGTGGTGATGTGGATCATGAAGGGCTTCTTCGACGAGCTTCCGAAGGAGCTGGAGGAGGCCGCCATGGTGGACGGCTGTAACCGCACCGGGAGCTTCCTCCGCATCGCGCTCCCGCTGGCCGGGCCCGGGTTGGGAGCCGCGGCCATCCTGGCGTTCCTCTTCAGCTGGAACGAGTTCCTGTTCGCGCTGACCCTGACCTCGACGGCCGAGGCCACGACGATTCCCGTCGGCGTGGCGAAGTTCTCCCAGGAGTTCGCGATCCTCTACGGGGAGATGAGCGCGGCGTCGATCCTGGCCAGCATTCCGGCGCTCATCTTCGTGGCGGTCGCCCAGAAGCAGCTGCTCAAGGGCCTCACCCTCGGCGCCGTCAAGGGCTAGACACGTGTCGGAGTAACCGGCGCCGGCCACCGAGCGCGTGGTGCGTCGAGGAGTGCTCCGAGCGGCGGCTTCGCCGCCGCCACGACGGGGGGGCCTCGGGGGGGGTCTTCCGAGACCCCCCCGAAATGACCTAGGCTCGCGGAGGGAGCCGTCATGCGCGGGTACATCCTGGGATGCGGGACGCCGACCCCGACCGCCGAGCGGTACGGGTCCTCCTACGTCCTCCAGCTCGGCGACCAGTACGTGATGTTCGACTGCGGGCCGGCGACCACCTACAAGCTGGTCAAAGCCGGCCTCGTTCCGACCCGGGTGGACTACCTCTTCTTCACGCATCACCACTTCGACCACGACGTGGACTACCCGGCGTTCCTCCTCACCCGCTGGGATCAGTCCGTCGGCCGCGAGGCGGTGCTGCAGGTCTTCGGCCCCAGGCCGACCGAGGCGCTCACCCGCGGGATCCTGGACGAGAAGGAGGGGATCTTCGCCCACGACTGGATCGCCCGCGTCAACCACCCCTTGAGCCTGAACGCGTACCGGCGGCGGGGCGGCGTGCTGCCGCGGAAGCCGCCCGTCGTGCACGCCCGGGACGTGGGGCCGGGGCAGCTCGTGCGGGGCAAGGACTGGGAGGTGCGGGCGGCGCCGGCCGAGCACGTCCAGCCCTGGCTCGATTCGCTGGCCCACCGGGTGGACTCGTCGCAGGGAAGCGTCGTGATCACCGGCGACACCCGGCCGTGCGCGAGCGTGGTCGAGCTGGCCCGGGGCGCCGATGTGATGCTGTGCGTCTGCGTGTTCGTGCAGGAGGACATCGACGGGACGCCGGAGGCCGACGCCATGTGCGGCAGCACCGCGGCCGCCCGCATGGCCCAGGAGGCCGGCGTCGGCACCCTGGTCCTGGTCCACCAGAGCCAGAGTCTCGAGGAGCCCGGAAACATGGAGCGCGCCCTGCGCGACATCGGCCGCGTCTACGACGGCCGGGTCGTCTGGGGGCGCGAGCTGCTCGCCCTCGACCTCTGAGAGCCCGTGAAGCACTCGACGCGCGAGGTGTCCGTGCGAGGAGGCAAGGGTGCGGCGGCCTGCTGGTGGGGGGAGTTGGGGGGGAGCGGCAGCAGGCGCTCCCACCCCAAGCCGAACTGACCCCCCGATGGCCAAGATCGAGATCGACGGCGTCGGCAAGCGGTTCGAATCGGACGATCCGGACGGTGGCCTCGTCCTGGACGGGATCAGCCTGACCATCCAGGACAACGAGTTCGTCACCCTGGTGGGGCGGAGCGGCTGTGGCAAGACGACGCTCCTCAACATCATCGCCGGCCTGGTCGCCCCCACCACCGGCGAGGTGCGGGTCGACGGTCGTCGGGTCACCGGGCCGGGGCAGGGGAAGGGGATGGTGTTCCAGCAGCACGCCCTCTTCCCGTGGCTGACGGCCCTCCAGAACGTCGAGTTCGGGTGCAAGAGCCGCGGCATGCCGGCGGGCCCGCGCCACGAGGTCGCCCGGCAGCTCATCGAGCTGGTGGGCCTCCGCGGCGCCGAGCACAAGTACCCCCTCGAGCTCTCCGGCGGCATGCAGCAGCGCGTGGCCATCGCCCGGGCCCTCGCCCTCGACCCGGAGATCCTGCTCATGGACGAGCCCTTCGGGGCGCTGGACGAGCTGACCCGCATCGAAATGCAGGAGGAGCTGTTGCGCGTGTGGTCCACGCGCAAGAAGACGGTCGTGTTCGTGACCCACTCCATCTCGGAGGCGCTGGTCCTGTCCGACCGGGTGGTCGTGCTCACCGCCCGCCCGGGGCGCATCCGCCACGAGTTTCCGGTCAGCTTCCCGCGCCCTCACGAGCGGACCAAGCCCGAGTTCGTCGCCCTCTATGACGACATCTGGCGGAGCCTGGCCTGAGCCTCGGCGACCGACCTGGGCGCGCCGGCTCCGGGGGGCCGGCTGGGCCGGGCTCGTGTTCGTCGGCTTGCTGGTGGTCCTCTGGCAGCTCGCCTCCCTGGCCGGGCTCGTCAAGGTCTTCTACTTCCCGCCGCCCACCCGGCTCGCGCTCGCCTTCTGGGAGCTCGCCTGGGACGGCTTCCCCCAGGGGATCCGCATCGGCACCCACGTCGCCGTCACGCTGGAGCGGATCGCCCAGGGATACCTCCTGGCCGTCGCGGTCGCCGTGCCGCTCGGGGTCCTCATCGGCTGGGTGCCGGCGCTCGACACGCTCACCCTGCCGCTGATCACCTTCGCGCGATCGGTGGCCACCATCAGCCTCCTCCCGCTCGCCATCGTCTGGTTCGGGGTCGGGGAGCTCTCGAAAGTGCTCCTCATCGCCTACGGCTGCTTCTGGGTGATGCTGACCAACGTGATCGCCGGCGTGAAGTACATCGACCCGCTCCACGTCCGGGCCGCCCGGACGCTGGACACCGGTCCGGTCGGGATCTTCGTGCGCGTCGTCCTGCCGGCGGCGCTGCCCCGGATGTTCGCAGGCATGCGGATCGCGCTCGGCGTCGGCTTCATGGTGATCGTGGGGGTCGAGATGATCGGGACCATCCACGGCCTCGGCGCGCTCATCATGGAGGCGCGGACGTTTTACCGGACCGACATCAGCCTGGTCGGGATGGCGGTGATCGGCCTCTTCGGGTTCGGCATCTCGGCCGGCCTGGGGTGGCTGGAGCGCGTCCTCCTCCCGTGGGAGCGCGGGCTCGAGTCCGTCCGCCGATGAGCGGCCCGGGCCGATCCCCAGGCCGATGAGGACCCGGGTCGGGCGCGATGTCGTGCTGAGCCTGGCCGGGACCGTCGGCGTGGTGGCGGCCTGGGAGGCCGTGTCGCGGAGCGGCCTGGTGAGCCCCCTCGTCTTTCCCCCGCCGAGTCGCGTGGTGGGGGTCACCCTCGCGCGCATGCCGGTGGCGGAGCTCCTCGGGCACGTGGGCACGAGTCTGGGCCGGATCTGCTGGGGGTTCGGCGTGGCGGCGGCGCTCGGGATCCTCGTCGGGATCGCATCGGGCTGGTACCGGTGGCTCGGCGTCCTCATGCATCCGGTCATCGAGCTCCTCCGGCCGATCCCGCCGCTCGCCTGGATCCCGATCGCCATCATCTGGTTCGGTCTGGGGGAGGCCTCCAAGGTGTTCGTCATCTTCCTGGGCGCCTTCTTCCCGGTGGTGACCAACACCTACCGGGGCATGGTCGGCATCGATCCCATGCTCCTGCGGGCGGCCCAGACGATGGGGCTCGCGGGGCCCGCCCTCCTCTTCCGGGTGGCCATCCCGGCCGCCATGCCCGACATCGCGACGGGCATCCGGGTCGGCTGGGGGCTCGCCTTCGGTGTCCTGGTGGCGGCCGAGCTGATCGCAGCCGACCGCGGGATGGGGTTTCTCGTCATGCATGCCCGACAGTTCGGCGAGATCGGGGTCATCATCTTCGGGATCCTCCTGATCGGGGCGACCAACCTGATGACCGACTACGGCATCGGGGAGGTCATCCGGCGGCGGCTCCTGCGGGGACGCGGGGCTTGACCGGCCCGACGCCAGACACCAAGATGGCGGCGTTCCGCTCTAGCGTTCGATAAGGAGGCGACCATGCGTCGACATCAGTGGGGCATCCTGGCGGGCGTGGGGCTGCTGCTGGGACTGGCGGGAGCGGCCATCGGCCCCGCCGGCGCGGCCGAGCCGGAGATCCGGAAGCTCGCCCTCGGGTTCGGCATCGACCTGCCGTTCGCGCCGCACATCGTGGCCATCACCAAGGGATGGTTCAAGGAGGCCGGCTTCACGGAAGTCACGACCAAGACGTTCACGGCGGGGGCCCTGGCCGGCGAGGCCCTGGTGGCCGGGGAGATCCAGCTCTGGACCCCGGGCAACCTTCCGCCCATCTCGATGTTCCACAACGGGATCCCCATCGTGATCCTCGGCACCAACTGCGTGAACTGGGGCCTGGACAAGCTCGTCGTCCGGAAGGACGCCAACGTCAACACGCCGCAGGATCTCTACCGGATCAAGATCGGCCTGCTCCAGGGCTCCACCGCCAGCGCCGACCTTCACCAGCTGGCCAGGCACTACGGTCTCGACGAGGGGCGGCTCCAGGTGGTGAACCTCCCGCCGCCGGAGCAGCTCGCCGGCCTGGTGTCGGGGAACATCCAGGCGCTGCTCTCCTGGGAACCGTGGCCGTATCGGGCGCTCCAGGGCGTCGACGCCAGGGTCGTGCACACCGGCCTGATCAGCTACTTCGCCGGGAACCAGGGCGAGCGCGTGAAGATCTCGGACAACCGCTCCGTGTGGGTGGCCTCCCAGGAGTTCGCGCGCAAGAACCCGCGGGCGGTCCGGGCGATCATGCAGGTCCTGCTGCGGGCGCAGAAGTACGTGGCCGATCCGCAGAACAAGGAGGAGGTGCTGCGCCTGTTCTCCGAGTTCCAGAAGCAGGACCTCGCGACCAACCGGGCCCTCTGGGACAACTACGTCTTCAACCCGGTCTTCGACGAGGCGTACGTCGCGGACATGGAGCGCACCACCGCCTTTCTCGAGACGTCGGGTCGGATCAAGAAGCGGACGCCCATCCTCGACTACACCTACACCGATCCCGTGGGCGAGGTGGACGCGTCGCTGGTGAAGGTCAGGGGCCGCTGGAAGCCGTGAGGGACCCCCTCACCCTGACCCTCTCCCCCGGTGGGGGAGAGGGGAAAGGGGGAGCAGCGCGTGGCGGCTGAGGTGATCCGCGTCGGGATGATCGGGGCCGGCTTCATCAGCGCCTACCACCTGGCCGGGCTGGCCGCGGCCGGCGGCGCGGAGGTCCGGGTCCTGGTGGGTCGCACGCCCGACCGCGCCGCGGCCCTGGCCCGGCGGTTCGGCATCCGCGACGTGGTCCGCGACTACCGCGCCGTGCTCGACCGGCCCGACGTGGACGCCGTGATCATCGCCACGCCCGACGACACTCACGCGGAGATCGCGATCGCGGCCGCCGAGGCCGGCAAGGCCATCCTCCTCCAGAAGCCGATGGCCCGCACCTCGGCCGAGTGCCGGCGCATCATCGCCGCCGCCCGGCGGGCCGGCGTCGACCTCCAGGTGAGCTTCATGCACCGCCACTTCGAGGAAGTCGTGCGGGCGCGCGAGCTCCTGGCCGGCGACCAGCTCGGACCCGTGTTCGCCGTGCGGATGCGGAACGCCACGCCCGGCCCCGACTGGCACGACTGGTTCTTCTCGCGGGAGACGGTGCCGAGTGGCGTCGTCCTCCAGCTCGGAGTCCACGGGATCGACCTCCTCCGGCACGTCATCGGCGACATCGCGTCGGTCACCGGCACCCTGGCCACCCTGCAGGCCGAGCGGGTCCTGGCCGACGGCCGGACCGTGCGGCCCGAGAACGCGGACCACGCGCTGGCCGTCTACCGGTTCCAGGCCGGCGCCCTCGGCAGTCACGAGATGAGCCTGAGCGAGATCCAGGGCTGCGACCGGTTCCGGCTCGAGATCTACTGCGCCGATGCCACGCTGTGGCTCCGGAGCGAGCGGGGCCCGCTGGCCGTCTACGCGCCGGCGCTCACGGGTTCGCGCGGCTGGTTCGTCCCCGACTTGCCGGCCCGCCCCTTCGGCGAGCGCCAGCACGCCCGCTGGCTCGACAGCCTGCGGGGCACGATGCCTTCCGACCGGACGGCCGAGGACGGGCTCGCCACGCTGCTGGTCGCCGAGGCGCTCTCCCGCGCGGCCGCGGCCGGGCGTCAGGAGCCGGTGGAGAGCTCGGCTTCCGGCGTCGGCGCGGAGACGGCCTGAGGTGGCGCCCCCGATCCGGGTCGGCATCCTCAGCTTCGCCCACTATCACGCGAACTTCTGGGCCGAGGTCTTCCGTGAGTCGCCGCTGGCCGAGTTCATCGGCGTCTGGGACGACGACACCGCTCGGGGCGCCGAGGCCGCCCGGCGGTATGGGGTCCGGTTCTGGCCCGACCTCGGGCCGCTGCTGGAGGCCTGTGACGCCGTCGGCATCACGTCGGAAACGGTGCAGCACCTGCGCCTGGTGGAGGCCGCGGCCCGGCGCGGGCGCCACATCCTGTGCGAGAAGCCGCTGGCCACCACGCTCGCCGACTGTGACCGGATCGCGGCCCTGGTGGCCGAGGCCGGCATCGTCTTCATGCAGAGCTTCCCGAAGCGCTTCGATCCCGTGAACCACGAGCTCAGGCGGATGATCCGGGGGGGCGAGCTCGGCCGGGTCGCGCTCGCCCGTGTCCGCCACGGACACGCCCACGGGCTCGAGTCCGACTTCATCCGGCAGTGGTACGTCGATCCGGCGCGCGGGGGTGGAGGGACGCTCCTGGACGAGGGGGTCCACGCGGCCGACTTCCTGCGCTGGCTCTTCGGGGAGCCCGAGAGCGTGACGGCCATGATCTCGAGCGCCGCGCTCGGGCTTCCGGTCGAGGACGCGGCGGTCGCCGTGTTCCGGTTTCCCGACGGCCTGCTGGCCGAGGTGACGACGAGCTGGAGCTTCGTCGCGGCCGACAACTCCGTCGAGCTCTACGGCACGGGAGGCACCGCGATCCTGGCGGGCGTCGACCTCGGCTCGCGCGACATCACGCGGGATGGGTTCCTCAAGACCTTCCGGGTCGCGCAGTCCGAGCGGCGCTGGGCCGTGTCGCCCATCGTCCCGCGCTTCAAGACCGGAGGCTTCCACCAGCAGAACCCGCTCCACTTCCTGGAGGCGCTCCACCACGGCACCCCGACGCCGGTGACGGTGGAGGACGGGCGCCGGGCGGTGGCGATGATCCTGGCCGCCTACCGGGCGGTGGAGACGGGGCAGCGCCAGACCGTCCCGGCCCCGCGCTAAAAGCCCGAGGCCCCTCCCATGATCTCGGCCGGGGGTTGACCCGGTCAGGCCGAAGCGGATATCGTCGCGGCGGGGTCGCGCATACCTCGGGACCGAGGAGGTCAGGACCATGGACGAGCACGGCGCCACGCGGCCGGTCACACGACGGAGCATCCTCGGAACGGGCCTGGCCGCCATCGGCGCCGGGATCGCGGCCGCCCCGCGACGCGCGCCGGCCCAGGCCGGCCGGGGCAAGCCCTTCGCCGGGACGACCCTCAACGTCTCGGCCTGGAGCGGGCCGTACCCCAAGTGGCTCGGCGATTACGTTCCGGAGTTCGAGGAGAAGACCGGCATCAAGGTCAACTACGAGACGCCCGCCTTCCCGGTCTACAACCAGCGGGCGGACCTGGAGCTGTCGACCAAGGGCAGCGCCTACGACGTGCTGAACCTCACCTTCATCTACTCGAGCCGCTGGATCGGCGCCGGCTGGTTCACGCCGCTCAACGAGTTCCTGAGCGACCCCAACAAGACGGCTCCCGACTGGGAGCCCGGCGACTTCCTGGCGGGCGCGGTGGCGCCCCTCAAGGACCCCAAGGGGAACGTCTACGCCTTCCCCTGGATCGCCGACGCCTACATGGCGGCGGCCGCCCGCTACGATCTCGTCGAGAAGGCCGGCCTCCGGATGCCGGAGACCTTCG
Source organism: Candidatus Methylomirabilota bacterium (assembly GCA_036005065.1). NCBI lineage: Bacteria > Methylomirabilota (SeqCode) > Candidatus Methylomirabilota bacterium. The sequence goes on from DASYQW010000165.1 coordinate 10,655, forward strand.
ACGACATCGTCAAGCTCCTCAAGGCCGTCCACGACAAGGAGGGCGTCAAGGGGTTCGTCAACGAGAACCACCACGGCTGGACCTGGATCCCCTATCTCCAGGGGTTCGGTGGCAACGTGTTCCGAAACCCGCCCGAGGACCTCATGCCGACCCTCGACACCCCCGAGGCGGTCGCGGCGGCCGAGTTCTACGCGAACCTCCTGCGCGCGTACGGGCCGGACGGGATTCTGTCGTACACGTACGACCAGGCGCTGAACAGCCTGCAGCAGGGCCGCGCGAACTACATCACGTTCAACCAGGCGTGGCTCGTGCAGCTCGGAGACCCCAAGAAGAGCAAGGTGGCCGGCACCGTCAACTACTCGCTGATGCCCGCCGGACCCAAGGGCCGATTTCCGGGGATCGCCTCCCACGGCTTCGGGATCCCGGTCGGCTCGAAGAAGAAGGATGCCGCCTGGGAATTCGTCAAGTGGTCCCTGTCGAAGGACATGATGCGGCGGATGCTCACCGAGAAGGGCTATGGATCGATCACGCGCCGCTCGATCATCGCCGGTCCCGAGTTCAAGCAGAAGATGACCATCAACGGCCGCGACGTCGCCGACCTCTACCTCAAGACGATCGACCTGGCCGCGCGGGGCTACATGAAGTATCGGACGGTCCACGTCTACCCGCAGGTGGACAAGCAGATCGACAAGGCGATCGAGCTGATCACCTCCGGGCAGATGTCGGCCAGGGAGGCGATGCAGAAGGCGCAAGCCAACTCCGTCGCCGATCTGAAGAAAGCCGGCGTCAAGCTGTAGTCCGGCCCGCCCGGACCCGCATCCATGAGCGGCGGCGTCGCCAACGTAGCCGTCGGCCCCCGGGCGGCGGCGCGACTGCTCCGGCCGGGCTGGGCGGCCGAGCGGCGCCGGGCCTTCCTGATCGGGTTGGCACCGGCGCTGGTCGTGCTCGCCGCCATCACCGTGGCGCCGGCTCTCTACCTCCTCGTGACCAGCCTGACGCCGCTGAGCCTCGTCCGCCCCGACGAGACGGCCTGGAACTTCTCGAGCCCGTGGGCCAACTTCGTCGAGCTCGCCGGCGACGAGCGCTTCACGAACTCCCTGTGGGTCCAGCTCCGGCTGTCCGTGTCCACCGTCACCCTGCAGCTCCTGGCCGGGCTGGCGGTGGCGCTCCTGCTGAACGCCCGCTCACGCTTCCTGGGGGCCGTGCGGGCGACCTTCCTGATCCCGATGGTCTTGCCGCCGATCGTGGTGGCCATCCTGTGGAAGGTGCTCTACACGCCGGAGATCAGTCCGCTCCACCGGGTGCTGGCCGCCCTGGGCCATCCCATGCGCGCGCTGATCACCGACCCGAGCTGGGCGCTGTGGGCCATCGCGGTCGCCGACGTGTGGGAGTGGTTCCCGTTCACCATGCTCATGGTGCTGGCCGCGCTCCAGATGATGCCGGCGGAGCCGCTGGAGGCGGCCCGCATCGATGGCGCCGGCCCCTGGCCGCTCTTCCGGTTCGTCGTGCTGCCCCTGCTCAGACCGACCCTGGTGGTGGCCGCTCTGTTCCGCCTGATCGACAGCATCAAGGCGTTCCCCCTCATCTACGTGCTGACCGGGGGCGGGCCGGGCACGGTCACCGAGGTGACGAACTACTACGCCTTCGTCCAGGCCTTCAACTTCTCGTACTGGGGCTACGCCAGCGCCATCACGGTGGTGATGGTGTCGGGCGTCTTCTTCCTGAGCTGGGTGATCAGCCGCCTGGTGGGCCTCGAGGTCGACGTTGAATAGCCAGGCCCGGCGCCGCGCCGGCCGCGGCCCGGCGACGTACGTCTCGGCCGGCCTCCTGCTGGCCGTCGTGCTGTTCCCCTTCCTGTGGCTGCTCCAGATGTCGTTTCGGCCCAACGAGGACATTCTCGGCTACAACCTGCTCTTCCGCCCGACCCTGGAGCATTACCGGGCGCTGCGGGTGGGGCACTTCCCCCGGTCCTTCGGGAACAGCGCGATCGCCAGCGTGACCTCGACGCTGCTCTCGCTCCTGGTCGGCGTCCCCGCCGCCTACGCGCTCTCCCGGGGCCGCTTCCGCGCCAGCCGCCGGATCGCGCTGTGGGTGCTGGCCACCCGCATGGCGCCCCCCATCGCGTTCACGATCCCGTTCTTCCTGGCCTACCGGTATCTGGGGCTGCTGGACACCATCCCCGGGCTGGTCCTCATCTACCTGACCTTCAACCTCGCCCTGGTGATCTGGTTGATGCGCACGTTCTTCGACGGCGTGCCGCGCGCCCTGGAGGAGGCGGCCTGGATCGACGGCTCGAGCATCTGGGGCTCCTTTCTGCGCGTCACGCTGCCGCTGGCCGCCCCGGGGCTGGCGGCCACGGCCGTGCTGTGCTTCATCTTCTCCTGGAACGATTTCTTCTACGCGCTGATCCTCACCCGCACCAAGGCCATGACCGCGCCGGTGGCGATCGTGAACTTCATGCAATACGAGGGCTGGGAGTGGGGCAAGATCGCGGCCGGCGGGACCCTGGTGATGCTGCCGGTCGTGGTCTTCTCGCTGATCGTCCGCCACTATCTGGTCAGCGGCCTGACGGCCGGTGGGCTCCGTGAGTAGCCGGCCCGCCACGTCGCGGCCGACGGGGGACGCGAAGGCATGACGACACGGCGGCTCGGGTTCATCGGCCTGGGAGCGGGAGCAGGCGACCGGGGTCCCGGCCCGCTGCGCTCCCTGGAGAGCCTTGGGCGGCCGCCAGATCTTGCGTGAAGAGGCGCGGTTCGGCTGGCTCTCCCTGTCGCCGGCCCTCGGGTTCTTCGGCCTCTTCGTCGGGTTCCCCATCGTGTACGCCTTCTACCTGAGCTTCCACGAGTGGAACATGATGTCGCCCGAGCCCACCTGGGTGGGCCTCGACAACTACGCGGCGCTGCTCCGTGACGAGACGTTCATCCGAAGCCTCGTCCAGACCGCCGTCTTCACCGTCGGGATCACCGGGTGCCTGGTGGTGTTTTCCCTGGCGACCGCGCTGCTGCTGGACCAGAAGCTCAAGCAGATCCGGCTCTACCGGACGATCTACTACCTGCCCGCTGTCACCTCGGTCGTTGCCGTCGGCATCGTGTGGCTCTGGATCTTCGATCCGCAGTACGGCCTCCTCAACCAGGTGCTGCGGGGACTGGGCGTGGCGGGCCCTCGCTGGCTGGCCGACACCCGGCTGGCCCTGGGGTGCCTGGTGGTCACGGCGGCCTGGCGGAACGTCGGGTACTTTGCGACCATCTTCCTGGCCGGACTGCAGGGGATCGACACCATGTACTACGAGGCGGCTCGGATCGACGGGGCCGGCGCCTGGGGGTGTTTCCGGCGGATCACGTGGCCGCTCCTCCGGCCCACCACCCTGTTCGTCGTCGTGATGTCGGTGATCCTCTCGTTCCAGGTCTTCGCGCTGGTCTACGTGATGACGGGCGGCGGCCCCGATGGGGCGACGTCGGTCGTCGTGTTCTACCTCTACCAGCAGGCGTTCACCTATTTCCGGATGGGCTACGCGGCCGCCATCGGCTACGTCCTCTTCGGCGCGATCTTCGTGCTGACGCTGCTCCAGTTCCGCTTCTTCGGCCGGCACCTCGAGGTGTGAGGGGCCGACCGATGAGTCGCCGCCCGGCGGGGCTCACACTCCTGCTCCACGCGCTGCTCGCGGGCGGAGCGGTCCTCATGCTGGCGCCATACGTCTGGATGGTCTCGTCGTCGTTCAAGCCGAGCGCGGAGATCTACTCCGCCACGATCCAGCTCATTCCCCGGCACCCCATCGTCGACAACTACCGGACCGCCGTCCACCGGGAGCCGGTCGTCCGGGCGATCCTGAACAGCCTCGTGGTGGCCTCGGCCGAGACGCTGGCGGTGGTGGTGACGAGCGTGTTCACCGCCTACCCGTTTGCCCGCCTCCGGTTCCGGGGCCGCGATGCCGTGTTCCTGATGGTCCTCGGCACCATGATGATCCCGGCTCAGGTGACGATGATCCCCACCTTCATCCTCATGCGCTGGCTCGGCTGGATCGACACCTACCAGGGGCTGATCGTGCCCCGGATCATGACGCCGCTGGGCATCTTCCTGATGCGTCAGTTCCTGCTGACGCTGCCCCGGGAGCTGGAGGAGGCGGCCCGGATCGACGGCTGCGGCCGGCTGCGTACGCTGGTCCAGGTCCTGGTCCCCCACCTGGGACCGGCCATGGCCACCCTGGCCATCTTCACCTTCACCGCGTCCTGGAACGAGTTCTTCTGGCCCCTGATCGTGGTGCAATCGTCCGAGATGCGGACCATCCAGCTGCTCATCGCCGCCCTCAAGCAGGCGGAGGCCGTGGAGTGGGGCGTGGTCATGGCCGTGGTCACCCTGTCGGTCTTCCCGACCGTCGTCATCTATCTGGCCCTCCAGCGCTACTTCGTCAAGGGCATCGTCATGAGTGGGCTTCGAGGGTGAGTCGCTCCGAAACCGGGCACGAGAGGAGGTACCTCATGTCTCGACCAGGCAAGGCCGGCGGCCTCGCGCGGCGGACCTTTCTCAAGACGGCGGCGGCCGGCGGCGCCGGACTCGTCGTGGGCGCCGGGCGGCCGGCTCGAGCCCCCGGCCAGCCGAAGAAGCAGACGGTCACGCTGTGGGCGCACTTCGCCGGCAAGAACTACGAGATCCTCACCCGGCTCATCGGGGAGTTCAACCAGGCCACCCCGGACGTGGAGGTGAAGGCGACGTCGTACGGCCCGGCCGAGATCCTGCCCAAGTATCTGGCGTCGGTGGCGGCCGGGGCGCCGCCGGACATCTTCCACGCCCCCGGGTACGTCCCCCCGGACCTGGCGCTCAACAAGGTCATCGCTCCGGTGGACGACCTGGTGAAGCTCGACCCGACGACCTACAAGAACTTCGATCCCATCACGATCTATGGTGGGCGGCGCTACGGGGTGCCCGTCAACGGGGGCCTCGGCGTCATGTGCTACAACATGGAGCTCTACGAGAAGGCCGGGCTCGACCCCCAGAGGCTCCCCGAGACGTGGGACGATCTGATCGCCGCGGCTCGCAAGATGACCAATGCCGCCGAGAACCAGTGGGGGCTGATGCTGGGGAACAAGGCGGGCTTCACCACCGCTCAGGTCTACTGGACGTTTCTCCTGTCGGCGGGGGGCGAGCTCATCAGCCCGGACGGCAAGGCCAGCGCCTTCAACTCCGAGCCGGGCCTGGAGACGCTCTCCTTCCTGGCCGAGGCCGTCCACAAGCACAAGGTCTCCCCGCACAAGCTCTACACCGATGTCGAGGCGTGGAACGACTGGGGGACGCGGAGGATCGGATCGATCCTCCTCTACCCCGTGTTCACCGCCAACATCCTGGCCACCAGGGTCCGGAGCATGACCAAGACGGCGCCCTGGAAGCTCCGGAAGGCGGCGCACTTCGCCGGCAACTACTGGACCATCTCGAGCCTCGGCAAGAACAAGGAGGCCGTCGCCAGGTTCTGCCAGTGGTGGGTCCAGCCGGCGGTCAGCGGACGCTGGGCCGGCGAGAGCGGCGCCCTTCCCAACTCGCAGGCTGCCGCCGACCATCCGAGCTTCAAGCAGTTCCTGGCGCAGAATCCGCTCGGCCAGGCCTTCCTCGACACCATCCCGTTCGCCCGTCCGTTTCCCGGGGTCGTCGGCCTGCCGGCCGTCATCCAGATCGTCTCGGAGATGGTCGAGTCGGCGGTGGTCGGCGGGGTGGCGCCCCGGGACGCCCTCGCCAAGGCGGCCACCCGCGCCGATCAGGAGCTGAAGCGTGCCCAAAAGGCATAGGGCCCCGTGGAACGGCTCCCGGCCGTCGACGCGCATCATCACCTGTGGGACCTCGGCGCCAACCATTATCCCTGGCTGGTCGGGCCGCCCGTCGAGGCCCACTTCGGCCCGTACGACAAGATTCGGCGGAACTACCTGATCGAGGACTACTGCGCCGACATCCGGGATCTGGGCATCGTGAAGTCGGTGCCCGTGGAGGCGATCGGAGGCGCCACCGTCGACTTCCTCGCGGCCGTGGAGCGCGGCACGGCGCCGGCCTGCTCGTTCGCCGACGCCTGGCTCTCGGTGCGCCTCATCGAGGCCGCCTACGCCTCGGCGGATCGGGAGGGCGCATGGGTCGATCTGTGAGAGCCCGGGGTCTGGTCATCGCCCTCTTTCTGGCCGGATGCGCGGCGCCCGGCCCGCCGTCCAATGAGAGCGCCGGGGCCGATCCGGCGCGAGCGGAGCTGCGGGAATCGATCGAGGAGCTCCGGCGCGACCTGGCTGACCTGCGCGCCCGGCTCCAGGCCTACCGGGGAGTCGCCGTCGATCGGCAGGACCTGGCCGGCGTGCGGGCGGAGCTGGACGCGGCGCGGACCGCCGTGCAGGCGCTCGTGCGGGATGTCGAGCAGCGTCAGCTCGAAGGGAGCCAGGCGGCAGGCCGGCGGGTGGCCGCCGTGGAGGCCCGCGTCGCCGAGCTGACCGAGGCGGTGAAGCGCCTCGAGGCCGCGGTCGGAGCGCTCGGAGAGCGTCAGGGACGGACCGAGGAGGCGGCGCCCGGCCCGTCGGCCGCGACCGCCGTTCCGCCGCCCCGCGAGCCACCGGGGGCACCCGGCGTGGCGCCTGACGTGCGTACGATCCGCCGGGTCACTCCCACGGAGGCCGCCGGCGAGACCCGGGTCAGCGTCGAGGCCGACGGGCCGCTCCCCCACCGGGCTTTCACGCTGGCCGACCCGCCGCGGCTCGTCGTGGATTTCGACAACGCCGTCTACGGGTTCGACCGGGCGCCGATGGCCCCGGGGGGGCCGATGGTGGACCGGATTCGCTTCATCCAGCTTCGCGGGAGCCCGAGCCCCGTGATCCGCCTCATCCTGGGCCTCAGGCGCGAGGTCCCGTACTGGATCGAGTCGCTACCCCGCGGGCTGGTGCTCCACATCGGCGCCAGCGGGCCGTCCCGGTGAGAGGAGTCCGACCCATGCGACCGACGAACGTGCTCTTCATCTTCTCGGACCAGCACAGCCGCCGCGTGCTCGGCTGCTACGGGAACCCGGTGGCGCGGACGCCGAACCTCGACCGCCTGGCCGCGGCGGGGACCCGCTTTCGCAGCGCGTACTGCCAGACGCCGATCTGCGTCCCGTCGCGGGCGAGCCTGGCCACCGGCCGCTGGGCCCACGCGATCGACTCGTGGGACAACGCCACGCCGTACACCGGCACCGAGGCGCCGAGCTGGGGGCACCGGCTGACCCTCCAGGGCCACAAGGTCACCACGATCGGCAAGCTCCACTACCGGAAGGTCGACGATCCCAGCGGGTTCCCCGACCAGCGTGTGCCAATGCACGTGCTGGAAGGCGTGGGCGATCTGTACGGGCTGCTTCGCGGCGACATGCCGGTCCGCCCGCAGAGCCGAGAGCAGGTCCTCGAGGCCCGGGCGGGGGAGAGCGAGTACACGCGCTATGACCGCGCCATCGCCGAGATGAGTGCCCGCTGGCTCCGCGAGGAGGCCCCGGAAGAGCGGAAGCCGTGGTGTCTCTTCGTCGGCTTCATCACGCCGCACTTTCCGCTGGTGGTGCCCGATCGGTACTGGACCCTCTATCCGCCGGATTCACTGCCGCTGCCGGTCCAGTACGCGCCCGAGCACTGGTCGCGTCACCCCGTGCTGGAGCTGAAGCGCCGCCAGGAGGCGCTCGACTCGCCCTTCGACGAGGCGACCATCCGGAACGCGCTGCGGGCCTATTACGGGATGGTGACCTTCCTCGACGAGCAGATCGGTATCGTCCTCGCGGCCCTCCGGCAAGCCGGGCTCGGCGAGACCACGCGCATCATCTACTCGACCGACCACGGCGAGATGCTGGGCGAGCACGGCCTCTGGTGGAAGAGTGCCATGTACGAGAGCGCGGTGGCCGTGCCGCTGATCGTGGCCGGTGCCGACGTGCCCCGGGGCCACGTGGTCGGAACCAACGCCATGCTGGTCGACGTCTTCCCGGCCATCGTCGACGCGGTCGGCGCGCGCCCGGCGCCTGACGACCGGGACCTGCCCGGCGAGTCTCTGTGGACGCTCGCCCGGGAGGGCGATCGCCCGCGGGTGGCCTTCAGCGAGTACCACGCCATCTTCTCGCCGAGCGGCATCTTCATGATCCGCACCGCGCGCTACAAGTACGTCCACTACGTCGGCTCCCCGCCACAGCTCTTCGACATGATCGACGACCCCGAGGAGACCCGCGACCTGGCCGGGACCCGGGAGCACGCCGAGGCGCTCCGGGGCTGCCGGCAGGCGCTCCGCGCCATCTGCGACCCCGACCTGGTCGATCGGCGGGCCAAGGCCGACCAGCGGCGCCGGCTCGAGGCTGCCGGCGGAGTGGAGGCGGTCATCGCCAGCGGGGTGAAGATCCCCTACACGCCGGCGCCGGCCGAATTCGATCCGGCGCCCGTCGAGGCGCGCGAGCGCGCCAAGCACCTGGAGTCCTCACGCTAGAGGGATGCATGTTCAACCACCCAGGAGCTGGTCAGCGACTCGCAGGAGGCGCCAGCCGTCCAGGGCCCGGGCGTTCAGCGAATCCCAGAGCGGTCGGGGGCCGGTGTGGTGGAAGGTGTCGAAGATGACGGCCCGGGCGCGCCCGCCCGATCGCATCGCCAGGTGAAGGCTCTCCGTGTAGGGGATCGAGCTGTCCTCGGCGCCGTGCGCGATCAGGAGACGCCCGGGCAGGCGGGCCACGGTCGGCCCCGGCGAGAGGCGCTCGAGGGCCTGGCGGGCGCCCGGCGGAAGGCGGGCCAGGAGGAGGTCGACGGCGTCCTCGCGCCGGTTCCGGACGAGGGCGAGGATGCTCCGGCCGGCCTCCCCGAGGCCGGACTCGAGGGCGCCGGTGTCAGCGGCCGGATTGGCGAGCTTCCGCGTCGCGATGGGCTGGAGGCGCGCCCGGTCTGCCTCGTCCTCCACGAAGCCGACCAGGAGGGCCAGGAGCTTCCAGCGGTTGTACTCCTCGGGCGCCGTGACGTACCGGCGTCCTTCGAAGGTGTGGACCCCGGTCGTGATGAACGTGACGACGTGTCGGAGGTCCGCGTAGCCGCCGAAGCTGCCGACCAGGCGCAGCTCGGGCCGGCGGGCGGCCGCCAGGAGCGTGGGGCCGGCGCCGAAGCTGAATCCGGCCACGCCCACCTGGCGGCTCTGTTCGAGGAGATGGCGGAGGGCCTGCTCGATCTCGTCCACCTCGCGGCCGCCCAGCCGGAAGGTCCGGAGCCCTTCGAAGTCCGGCACCATCACGAGCTGACCGTGTCGAGCCAGGACCTGGGCCAGCCGCTGGAGCTCGGGATGGCGCCGGCCGGCGGGCGACAGGCCGTGGACGAGGAGGATGGCGCCGCGCGGCGTCGCGGGCCGGTAGACGTCCGCGTCGAGCGGTCGGCCGGCCCCCGGCAGGCGGAGCTCGCCGCGCGTCGGCTCGTGGGCGAGTGGGCCGAGGAACGCCTGGCTGGCGGGGACCGCCAGGGCCATCGCGAGGGTGACACTGGGACCGTAGCGCAGGCCGAGAGCCAGGACGAGGAGCGCGCCGCCGACTCCCGCGCCCACGAGGTAGCGCGTCCGTCGCCGCATGGCGGCTCCATCATACTGAGGGAGCCGCGCGTGCGTCGACTCGAGGGAGGAGCGTATGGGTGAGCCGGGCGGGGTTGCCATCGTGACCGGGGCGTCGCGCGGGATCGGGCGGGCCGTCGCCCGCGCCCTCGCCGAGGCCGGCTACCGGGTGGTCGTGAACTATCGGGAGCGCGAGGGGGAGGCGCGTGCGCTCGTCGACTCCATCGCGGCCGCCGGCGGACAGGCCCACGCGCTCCGAGCCGACGTCGGCGTGCCCGAGGAGAGCCGCGCCCTGGTCCGCTCGACGCTCGAGATGTTCGGTCGGGTCGACGTCCTGGTGAACAACGCCGGCGTCCACCTCCCGGGCGTGAGACTGGCCGACGTCCCCCCTGCCGACTGGGAGCGGATCCTCCGGGTGAACCTGAGCGGCCCGTTCCACCTGATCCAGGCCGTGGTGCCTCCCATGCGCGCACGGCGGAGCGGCCACATCGTCAACCTCTCCTCCAACGTGACCCAGCGCTTTCCTGCCGCCAGCGGCCCGTACACCGTGTCGAAGAGCGGCCTCGACGCCCTGACCCGGATCCTGGCCAAGGAGGAGGGGCCGCACGGGATCCGGGTCAACGCGGTGGCGCCCGGGCCGATCGCCACCGACATGCTGGGCGAGTCGCTCGACGCGCTGGGCCCGGAGCGGGCCGAGGCCTTCGTCCGCTCCGTCCCGCTCGGCCGGACGGGACGGCCGGAGGAAATCGCCGCCGTGGTCCGCTTCCTCGTCTCCGACGAGGCGAGCTACCTGACCGGCCAGGTCATCTACGTGAACGGCGGCGGCCCCGGCTCGCTGTAAATCAGCCACCGACGCCGAGGTACGTCGAGAGCGTCCGGGCGTCCGCGCGGAGGGCGGCCGGGAGAATCGGGGCTGTCCCAGTTGGGAGTCACCATATTTATTGACAAGCCCGGGCGGCGCCGCGTAAGGATATGGGCATCTCGGTGGTCGGGATGGAACCGAGGCTGTCCGGCGGCGAGGGGTGCCGCGGTGAGCGGTAGGCCGGATGGATGATTCCCCCGGGACGGCGCGGGAAAAGGGGGGGAGCCGTGCTGGTGTTCGTCTTCCTCGTGCTGACCCTCGGCCTCGTCACGTCGCTTCTGCCCTTCATCTACCCCGACACGATCATGAACGCGCTCGGGGCCTATCTCAACGTCGTGGTCGGCGAGTTCCTGGTGACGACGCTGCGGCTGGGAAAGGGCTCGCTGGTCGACGTGGCGAACGGGACCTACGCGCTGAACCTGGGCGGCGTGATGGCAGTCTACGGCACGCCGCTCATCCTGATCCTGCTGGTCCTCCGGGGCCGCTAGTCCCTTCGGAGGGGGCCTCCGCGGCCCCCTCCGAGACCTCCCCCAGGACAGGTTGCCCCGGCAAAGCCGGCGCTCGGAGCGGGAACAGCGACCGTCGGCGGTCCGCGTTCGCGTAGCGCTTGTTAACCCGACAGGCTCCTAGTTCTTCGGGGGGGTCTCGGAAGACCCCCCCGATGCCCCCCCTCGGTTGCGGCGGCACAGCCGCCGCTCGGAGCGCTCCTCATGCGCCACCGTGCTCGGTGGTTGGCGCCGGGTCACTCCGGCCGGCTCCCGGTGAC
>DASYQW010000166.1 GCA_036005065.1 Candidatus Methylomirabilota bacterium
CCGGCCAGCTCCAGGTCGGCGCCCACCGGCTCGAATGTCGTCCCGTCGGTGGAGACCTCGACGCGATTGGTGAACGTGGCGCCCTGCCACCGACGGTAGAGATGGGCGTGGAGCACGAGCGAGCGGAACGGCGACGGGACGAGCCGCAGGAGCAGTGTCCCCCGCTGGCCGGGCTCGAGGGAGAGGCCGTCCGGGGACTGGGTCCACCCCTCGGCGGCCAGGATCTTGACGCCCCGGCCGGCGGGGGACGCGTCGACGTCGAACGTGTGGTGGTAGTGCAGGGGCGGCGACAGGCGAGCCAGGAGCGGAAGGCCCGCCAGCCAGACCAGGAGCAGGAAGGCCTGGACGACGCGACGCCCGGGCAGCCCCAGGCGCGCGGCCAGCAGCGGCAAGGCCAGCGCGGCCAGCAGGCCGGAGGCCAGCGCGCGCGGCAGCGAGGGGTCGTCCGCCGCGGCCTGGACCGTCACCCCGAGCACGGCGACCCCCAGCAGGGCGGCCGCCGTCCCGAACGCGACTCGTCTCACCGGCTCGACGTTCGACATGCGCACGGCTACAGCACGAGGCTCCGGTAGCGAATCGTTCCGTACACGAGCGACGCGAAGCCGAGGACCTCGCACAGGAGCCGGTGGACGGGAAGGACCACGTACCGATAGCGCATGGGGATCCGGACGTGCTCGCGGTCCGCCAGCCGATAGACTCCGAGGGCGATCGCCACCGCCACGAGCCCGATCCCGTACGTCCACGACGTGGCAACCGCCACCGCCACCGAGGCCGGGAACAGGAGCGTGTTGAAGACCCGGGCCGGAGAGCTCCACAGGAAGCCCTGGTACAGGAACTGCCGGATGCCGGGATGGCGCCGGATCAGCAGCGCGTAGATGGCGGGCGCCGGAAACGATCGCCGGATGTCGCGCACGAATCCGTTCTTCACCCGGTACACGCCGTGGTAGGCGGTGATCACGTCGAGGAACTCCCAGCCGTACCCGGCCTCGATGATCCGCCAGGCGATGTCGGTGTCATCGCCGTACTCGGAGAAGACCGGGTCGAAGTACCGGCCGGCGCGGTCCAGGGCCTCGGCCCGGTATGCGATCGCCACCGTCGGAAACGACCAGGAGAATGCCGGGCGCTCCGTCACGTGATGGAAGGGAAACTCGATCTCCCCCGTCCGCTTGACGATCCCCTGCACGATCCCCAGGCGCGGCTCGCGCCCCAACCGGTCCGCCACCCGCCGGAGCCAGCTCGCGTCCGCGAAGGTGTCCTGGGAAAGCACGCACACCACGTCCCCGGTCGCCTGCTTGATCCCCGTGTCGCGGGCCCGGGCGGCGCCGAGGTTCCGCTCGTGCTTGACGACCCGCACCTGCTTGTGGGCCGCCTCCAGTTCCCGCAGGACCGCGTAGGTGTCGTCCCGCGACCCATCGTCCACCACCACGACCTCGATCGAGTCCGGGGGGTAGTCGCTGGCCAGCACCGAGCCCACGCACTCCCGGACCGTCCCGCTTCCGTTATACGCCGGGACGACCACCGAGACCTTCAGGTATTCCACCATCCCTCCCCTACCGGCACAGCGTCCAGGCCGTCCCCAGGAGCCTGGCCAGCCGCTGGCGCTCCAGCGCCAGGAGCACGGCCGCGTAAGCGACCGCGAACAAGAACCCCTTGTACAGGAAGGAGAGAGCCGGCTGGTCGAACGCCGCCACGCTCATCCCCACCCCCACCGTCGCGCTCGCCACCGTCAGGCTCACCATCGGGTTCAGCACGATCTCTCGCACGTTGATGGGCACCCGGTGGGCGATGAGCCGCCACACCAGCACCACCGAGCAGAGCATCATGCCGGTCATCACCCAGGCGGCCCCCTTCGCGCCCCAGACCCACACCAGCAGCGGCCCCAGCGAGACCAGAGAGATTCCCTGGAACACCTGGATCCGGAAGAAGTAGTCGGGGCGGCCCAGGCCCAGGGTGGTGAGCGCAGCCGTGTCGTCGAAGACCGAGCGCAGCAGCCCGTACGCCAGCAGCACACGGAGGAGGGGCACCATGGGAAGCCACTTCTCGCCCAGCACCAGGATCACGAACTCGAAGGCCCCGAACCACATGATGGCGACGAACGGCGCCACCAGGCGGATCTTCCCGCCCTGGGCGAGCTCGAACGTGCGGGCGAGATGGCCCAGGTCGCGCTGGGTCGACGAGTAGATCGGCGAGACCACCCGACTGAGCACGCCGGTGAGGCTCAGCGGGAGCAGCGACATCGCGAACGCCTTGCTGTAGAAGCCCAGCTCGGTGAGCCCGACCAGGCTCCCGACCAGAAAATCGTCGAATTGATACGTGAAGATGCTGAAGAACCCTCCCAGCCAGATCGGCAGCCCGAAGCTCCGCAGGTACCACCACGCCATGCTCGGCGAGAGCCGGGGCCCGAACCGGGTGGACGACACGATCCAGAAGCCGGCGGTCCTGAACAGGGCCAGCGCCACCCGGAGGACGACCAGGCTCCAGAGGCCGCCCCCCAGGGCGGCGTAGGCCACCCCGGCGATGTTCGCCAGCAGGCTGCTCACGAACTCGACCGTCCCGGTCGCCCGGAACGCCATCTCCTTCTCCAGCAGGGTCCGGACGGTCGCCCCGCCGCTCTCGAAGACGAGGCCGAGCCCGAGCAGGACGACGACCCAGGCGGTCTCCCACCCCTTGTACCGGCCGGCCAGCGGCATCAGCAGGACCGCCAGGCCGAGCACGAGCAGGGAGCCGATGACGTGGAGCGCGAAATGGGTCGGGATCGCCTCGCCCAGGCGGTCCTGGCGGTGCAGCAAGGCCGAGTCGAACCCCCACTCCTTCACCAGGCCCACGACGCTCAGCAGGAACGCCGCGTAGGCGATGACCCCGAAGTCGCGGGGGTCGAGCAGCCGGGCCAGGGCGATGGAGGTGGCGATGGTCACCAGCATGTTCGCGTAGGTGGCCGCCCCCATCCACAGGATGCCCCGGACGGCGAGCTTGCCGACGGTCATGGTCCCCACGCGTCCATCACCCGGCGAGCGCCCGGACGCGGGCCACCAGCCGCTGCCGGTAGGCGTCCCAGGTGTACGCCTGGGCGCGCCGCCGCGCCTCGGCGCCCATGCGGGAGATCGCCTCGGGGTGCGCGTGGAGGTAGCGGAGCCGCTCCCCGAGCGCGTCCGCATCACCGGCCGGCACCACGAAGCCGTCGACGCCCTCCCGCACGCAGTCCCGGGCTCCCGTTCGATCCGTGACGATGACCGGAAGGCCCGACGCCATGGCCTCGATGACGACGCTGCCGAATCCGTCCTGAAGCGACGGCAGCACGAACACGCTCGATCGGCGGTACTCGTGCTCGGGCGCCGCCACCGGCCCCGGCCACACGACGCGGGATCCCGCCATCCGGGCCAGCTCGGCCTTCAGCGTCCCGCGGAAGCTCGGGTCCACCCAGCCGATCACGCAGAGCTCCGCGTCCTTCAGCCGGAGCGCGTTCCAGGCTCGGAGGAGGTAGTGCACGCCCTTCTGAATGCCCACGATGCCGACGAACACGACCCGAAAGGTCGGCGGCGGCCCCGGGCCCGGCGAGAAGCGATCGAGGTCCACGCCCAGGGGGTTCAGGAACAGCTTCGAGTCCGGGTACCCGGCGTCGACGAAGGTCTGGTACACGAATCGCGAAGGGACGGCGATCAGGTCCGCCTCGGCCGACTCCCGGACCATCTTGCCGACATTCCAGCGGCTCATCGGGCTCCCCCGAAGCCCCAGTCGCCCGTACTCCTCGTCCAGCAGGCGCTTCTGGGTGGCCGGCTCGGCGGAGCCCCGATCGATCATGGTGATCGCGCCGTGGCGCCTGGCGGCGCGCATCGAGAACAGCGAGTGATGGGCCCAGCCGTAGAACACGTCACTCGGGGCCACGTGCCGGCTGGCCCACAGGTCGAACAGGTTGTCCTTGACGACGTAGCTCGTGATCCGCCCGTGGAGCCGCCCGGCCAGCCGGCTCAGCGGGAATGTCCGGACCAGGTGGGCGGGGATCGTGGAGGGGGCGGCCACCGGGGCCAGCACCCGGCCGAGCAAGCCGCCCCGGTGAAGTCCCTCGGCCGCGTGGGAGGCGATGGTGCCGATTCCCCCGGCGGCGAACGGAACCCCCACCGAGTACACCACTCTCAACCGGCGACCACTGGCCGCGGGGGCGGCACCCTAGGCGGAACCCCCCCGCATCCCCGGCGGCGCCGGCCCGATCCCGCCGCCATCGTCGGCGGGCCACTCGAGCGACTTCTTCCGCCGGGCCCCCACGAGGAAGGCCGCGCAGGCCACGATGCTCGCCACCGAGATCAGGGCCCCGACCCGCAGTCCGGTGGGCTGGTATCGGAGCTCCACCCGGTGCACCCCGGCCGGCATCTCCACGGCTCGGAGGATGTAGTTCGCCTTGAGGACCGGCCTCACCGCGCCGTCGAGGTACGCCACCCAGGCCGGGTAGTAGATCTCGCTCAGGACCAGGAACCCCGGCTGCTCGTAGTCCGTCTCCAGCCGGATCCGCTCCGGCGAGTACTCCCGGATGTCGATCCGGGCCTTCCGGGCGCCTCCCCGGCCGCCCGGGGCGAGAGTCGGCGCCTCCTCCAGCACCACCAGCTTCTTCACGTCGATCTCCCCGTCCCGCAACGCCGTGAGAATGGCGTCCGGATCGCGCATCACCGCGTACCGATACACGTCGAACGCCCGCGGCAGCTCGCCGAGGTTCCGATACACGTTGACCATGCCGAGCTCGGCCACCAGCTCCAGGGTCCTGTCGTTCAGATAGCTCGACGACAGCACGTATCGCACGTTCAGCATGTCGACGGGAGTCCCGAGCCGCCGGATCATCACGACCCCGGAGCTGCGCGCATACAGGGTCTCGCGCGCGTACCCGTTCACGACGTTGGCGAACTCATAGTAGCGCCGCAGGTTCACGCCTCCGTAGCCCTGGATGCTCTCGATGCCGAACAGCATGCCCTTGTTCGTCGGGAACGCCCGGGTCGCGTCCCGATCGAGCGGCTGGATCCGGAACCGGCCGGGGTCCCGCTTGAGGAACCGCACGATCTCGTCCTCGTCGAGGTGCCGCGCGACCTCGCGCGCGGCTTCCCGGTAGACGAGTGGAGCGCCGTGGCTCAGCAGATCGACCACGGCCAGCCCGACCAGCGCGGCTCCGCCCCACCCGCGCGATCGGTCGCTCGACGAGAGCCACAGCAACGCCCCACCCGAGACGGCCACCAGCGCGAGCGTGCGGATCGCCGTCCACCGCCAGTCGTCATACACGGTGGCGAACCGGCGCTGCACGAATTCCCGGCGCTCCTGGAGGGAGACCATGCCGTACCGGGCCCCTCCCCGCTCGACGAGCCACCGGGCCACCAGCTCCCCCCGTCCCCAGGCGCCCGATCCGCACACCGCCATCGCCACCAGCGCGCCGCCGGCCAGGCCGGCGGCGACCCGGCGCACCCGGGCCAGCCGCGCGTCGTCACGTCCCGACCGGGTCAGCGCCGACAGGCTCAGGCCGCTCAGCACGCTCAGCCACAGTGGCACGAAGCTCACGTACCGCACGGGCAGCCGCAGGCTCCCGTACCCCGGCAGATGCCACAACCAGCCGTAGATCATCCCGCTCTGGCCGGTGGCCAGCAGGAGGCTGGTCGCCAGCCCGATCACGTACACGGCCGTCGCCCGCGCCCCGCACGTCACCGGCGCCAGCGCCGCCAGCACGAGCGCCGGGATCCCCACGTACATCGTGGTCTCCCAGATGTTCACCAGTCCGACCTGCTGGCCCCAGAACGAGCCGTCGGCGTCGCTCCCGAACACCAACGGATCGAGCAGCGTGAGGGCCGCGAACGGGTTCAGCGCGCCCTCGAAGAAGTAATCGTGCCGCGGCGCGCTCTTGACATCCAGTCTCATCACCGAGTGGGCCGCCAGCAGGTAGACGGCGCCCACGCCGGCCGCCACCAGCAGGACTGCGGCCATCCGCGAGACGAAGAGCCAGGCGGTCCGCCGGTCGAAGACCGTGCGCGCCAGCAGCCCCGAGCTCACCGCGTAGACGCCCAGCAGAATCGCTTCCATGGCCACGAATTGCGGCCACCCGGCCAGCAGCTGGAGGGCCAGCGCCATCCCGGCGTAGACGGCGTCCTTCATCCGGAACGACTCGCACACCCTCCGCACGAACAAAAACACCGCCGGCGACAGGGCCACCACGTTGATGGCGTTCGACCATCCGGCCAGGAAATGGCTGAACATGTACGTGCTGAACATGAACGTCACGCCGGCCATCAGCTGGCCGTACCGATTGGCTCCCAGCTCCTTCACGAGCCAGGACATGAAGAAGCCGGCCAGGCCGACGTGCAGCACGGCCATGAAGTTGAACGCGACCCGAAAGGGCAGCACGACGTACAGGAGATTGGCGGGGAAGAAGGCCCCGCTCTCCGGGTGCTCGAGATGCGGCACCCCGGCGAACACGTGCGGCGCCCAGTACGGCAGCACCCCGGCCTTCAGCGACGTCACGGTGAAGTGCTTCGACGCGTAGAGCTGCGACAGCGCATCGCCCCGGAACAGGAAGCCGTTCTTCAGGTAGGCGGGGCCGAACACCGCCAGCGCCATCGCCGCGAACAGCAGCAGCATCCCCGGCACGCGAGCGAACGCGCTCATGAGACCCGGTTCCCCGGAATCGCCCCCCGAGGCGGTCTCCTCACGACCAGCGGATCATTTGACCGGCTCGATCCGGCGCTGCAGGGCCCTGACCTCGGCATCCAGCAGGGCGCATTCCTGAGCGAGCCGCCGGAGCCGCGCCGTCTGGGTGGAGAAGTTGATCGTCAGCACCAGCACGTTCCAGAGCACGTAGAGGTAGGCGAACACGAACAGGGCATTGGACGGCACCTCGAAGCGGAGGACCCGGGCCACCCAGATGAGCGCCGACGGAAAGAGGGTGACGATGAGCGCCACGAGCGTGGAGAGCAGCCACGGCAGGGTCTCGGTCAGCCCGAGCCGCCGGTGGCGGATGAGATAGGCGACCCAGCCCATGAAGCACAACAGCGTGGCGATGGCGAAGATCTCGAGGCGCAGCGGCAACATCGGCCTCACTCCTCTCCGTCCGGCGACGGGCCCCGGCCCGATCCATCGGCGGGCGCCCACAGCGCGAGCGCCAGCGAGACCATGACGAAGTACTGGATCGACCGCCACCCGTTGATCGTGCTGGCGCCATGGATGCGCTCGCTCATGCGCACCGGCACCTCCACGATACCGAGTCCATGCCGTCGAGCCAGTCCGATCGCCTCGGCCTCGGGGTACGCGTCCGGGTAGGTGCGAGCGAAGAGCTCGATGGCCCGCCGACCGGTGGCGCGGAAGCCCGAGGTCGGATCGGTCACTCGAACGCCGCAGCGGGCCCGGATGAACCACGAGAGGTACCGGATGCCCAACCGGCGGATCGCCGTCGAGCGATAGCCGCCCGCGTCGAGGAACCGCGACCCGATCACCAGATCGGCCTCTCCACGAGCAATCGGCGCCAGCACATCCGCGATGAAGCGGGGATCGTGCTGGCCATCCCCGTCGATCTGGATCGCCACGTCGTAGCCCCGTCGCTGGGCCCAGAGATAGCCGGTCTGGACCGCGCCGCCGATGCCGAGGTTGAGGGGAACCCGCAGCACGGTGGCCCCCTCCCGGGCGGCCACCTTCGCCGTCTCATCCGTCGACCCGTCATCCACGACGCACACGTCACACTCGGGCGACGCGCCCCGGAGGCCGGTCAGGACCGCCCCCAGGTTCTTCGCCTCGTTGAAGGCGGGAATGATGATCAGGACGCGCAGTGACGGCCACGCCCCTTCGCTCCGCCTCGGCGCCGGCGACATCGTCGATCGGGCGGCCGGACCCGCGCTACCCATTGAGGACCAGGCGGTGGATCGGCATCCGGTACCGCTCGAGCAGCGAGGCGAACTCCCCGGCGCCGATCCGCTTCCGGGGCGGCCGGCGTCGAAGCTGGCCGAGGCCGTCCCACACGGCCGCGCCGATGCCCCGGAGCAGCGCGCCGAGGAACAGCCGCATCCCCCCCTCGGTGGCGGCCTGCCCCTTTCCGGCTCCGGTACAGGCGGCGTAAGCCATCAGGGCGTACCGATACGCGGTCCACAGGGGCATCGGCGCCAGCGCGCGGAGGGGAAAGTTGCGCAAGGCCACGAAGAAGTGGTTCCGCTCGACCAGGTAGAGCTTGAATGGCGAGTAGCCACCGCTGCTCGCCGAGTACTTGTGAAAGACCACGGCCCGGGGGGCGACGGCCGTCTTCCAGCCAGCCCAGATGCCCCGCAACCCGAGGTCGGTGTCCTCGCAGTAGGCGAAGAATTCCTCGGCAAACAGCCCGATGTCTTCCAGCATGGACCGGCGATACAGGGCCGCGCAC
>DASYQW010000167.1 GCA_036005065.1 Candidatus Methylomirabilota bacterium
GCTCGAACGGGTGCTGCTCGAAGACGCTCCGGATCCGCTCCGCGTAAGTCACGGCGCCGGCCTTGGACGTGTCCACCAGCAGGATGGCGAACTCGTCGCCCCCGAACCGGCTCACGACCGTGAAGTTCCGGGAGTGCCGGAGGAGGAGCCGGGCCGCGTCACGGAGGACCACGTCGCCCCCGCCCTGCCCGGCGTGCTCGTTGACGGCGCGGAAGCCGTCGAGGTTCAGCAGCACGAGGGCGACCGGCTCGCTCGAGCGCGGGAAGCGCCGGCACTCCTCGTGGAGGCGAGCCAGGAAGTAGCGCCGGTTGTAGACGTCGGTGAGCGCGTCCTTGAGCGCCAGCGCCTCGAGGCGCGTGTTGCGGATCGCCACGCCGGCCTGGAGGGCGAGCGCCCGGACCAGCGGCTCGTAGCGGGTGTCGAAGGGCACGACCCGGCCATCACGATCGAGCGCGTTGATGAGCTGCAGGACGCCGAGGATCTTGCCCGACGGGTCCT
Organism: Candidatus Methylomirabilota bacterium; assembly: GCA_036005065.1. Taxonomy (NCBI): domain Bacteria; phylum Methylomirabilota (SeqCode); species Candidatus Methylomirabilota bacterium. Next base: position 499 of record DASYQW010000167.1, read on the forward strand.
GGAGGGGGAGGACCAGGACGGACAGCGTCCGATAGCGGCACCGGGCGTCGACCTTGCCATTGAAGCCGTACGGGCGGTCCGGGGGGATCATCTGCGGGTCGTGGAGATTGAGGATGTCCCCGGTGAGCGCGACGTGCCCGGCGAGGCTCGGCTCGTCGAGCCGCAGCGGCTCGACCTGCAGACAGCGTCGCATCTCGTCGGCCCCGAGCCGGCGGGTGAGCGCATCGTTCTGGACCACGGAGAATTGCAGGCGGTCGCCCTCCAGGAGATAGAGGGTGCCGGCCTCGGCGCCGGTGAACCGGCGGGCCTCGGTGAGGATGCGATCGAGCAGGATGGGGAGCTCGGTCTCGCGGGTGAGGGCGAGCGCGATCTCGACCAGGTCCTGATAGGCGCGGGAAAGTTCGTCCCCAGCCATGGGTGGCCCGTGTGATGAGCAAGAGGAGTGCCACGGTCCGACCCGCCAGCGCTCCTGGAAAGACGGGCACTTAGCCGGAATGCCGGCCCCCTGATCGGCGATGAGGTGGCCATTTTTCGCCGGGCTGCCGAGTTTCTTACCAGACGGCACGCGCAGGAGGTACGTGAATTCCCGGAGACGCCGTTACCGGCCGGCGTCGGGCGGATGGAGATGTCCATCTCCTCATCGTCGTGGCGCCCCGGGACCCGGCGGTGCCGCGCCATCTCGGCTTCGAGGTGGCGGACAGCGTGGAGTCAGCGGTGGCCCGAGCCGAGGCCGTCCACGGCCGCGAGCGCGCGATCGCGTACGTCGAGCAGCCGAACCTCGTCCGCCTCTGACGGCTCGGCGCCGCGCTCTTCCGGCGAAGGGATGGGCTAGAATAGCCGCGGCCATGGTATCCCGGGAGGAGCTCCGGCGGTTCGTCGAGGGCCACCGTCGGGCCAGCGTGCGTCTTCGCCAGGAGGCGCTCCGCCGGCTCGTGTCGCTCAGCGTCGAGGAAGCCCGGACGGAGTACGACTCCCTGTGCCGGGTATGGGAGGCGGCGTCCCGGACCTCGGGCGACGAGGCGGCACTCGACCGGCGGGCGATCGAGGACCGCGTTGCGCTCCGACGCCGCCTCCGCGGCCGCCGGTGAACCGCCAGTTCGAGACCGCCTGGCAGCTCCACACGTTCCTCACGGCACGCCGGATCCCCTACGCGATCATCGGCGGCCTGGCCGTCCAGCGCTGGGGGCAGCCGCGCCTGACCCGTGACGTCGACCTCACCATTCTTCTGGCTCCGGGAGGCGAGGAGCCGACGCTGCGCGAGATCGTGGCGAGGTTCCCGGCCCGCCTCGAGAACGCGGTGACGTTCGCCCTGGAGCATCGCGTGCTGCCCGTGGAGGTGCCGGGGGGCAGCGAAGCCGACATCAGCCTGGGGCTGCCCGGCTACGAGGAAGAAGTCATGGACCGGGCCGTCCCCTACGAGCTGGGAGACGGCCGGCAGGTCCGCCTCTGCTCGCCCGAGGACCTCGTCATCCATAAGGCGCTCGCCGGGCGCCCACAGGACGTGCTGGACATCGAAGGCGTGGTGGCGCGACAGGGGAAAGCCCTCGACGTCGCCTATGTGCGCCGGTGGCTCGCGGAGCTGGCGCGGATCGCCGACGACCCGGAGGTGTTGGGCCGGTTCGAGCGGATCTGGGCGGCCCACGGCCCGCACGCCTGACCGCGGGAAACGGAGCGAGCTCGTACACCACCGCCCGGCGCGGGCCGAGCAAGCAGGCCGGCTGAGATTGACACCGCGTGGTCCTTGCCACCGCGGCGGCGATGTACCGCAAGATGGACATGCCGCTCTGGCTGGAGCATGCGGAGAGGGAGCTGAGAGCATGACCCGGAACGTCACGCTCGACCGCGACGGTCGCGTCGCGACGGTGACCCTGAACCGACCCGACCGGCGCAACTCGCTGAGCGACGAGATGCTGGCCGAGCTGGCCGCGGCCTTCGCCGAGCTGCGCGACGACGCGAGCACGCGG
>DASYQW010000168.1 GCA_036005065.1 Candidatus Methylomirabilota bacterium
CGGGTTGCCGGAAAGGGATGACGCGTCCGGCCATGGGGCCACTCTACCAGACCGCCTCAGGGCGGGCTACTCGGCGAGCAGCGCGACGCCGGCCCGGTGACGGCGGGCGAGCGCCTGATAAGCCGAGGGATTGACCTGGACCCAGCGCTCGGCGGCGGTGCCGCCCAGGGCCCGCTTGACCTCGGCCGGCACCCCCGCCGCCAGCATACCGGGAGGAACCATCATCCCGGCCGGGACGACGGCCCCGGCCGCGACGAGGCTCCGGGCCCCGATCCGGGCGCCGTCGAGGACGATGGCTCCGTTTCCCACCAGGCACTCCTCCTCGAGCGTCGCGGCGTGGATGACGCAGAGGTGGGCCACCGTCGCCCCGGGGCCGATCTCGACGGCCCCGGTCGGGGTCGTGTGGACCACCGCGCCGTCCTGCACGTTGGCGCCTGCCCGCACGAGGATCGGCGAGAAGTCGCCCCGCAGCACGGCGCCGTACCAGATGGACGCGCCCGCCTCCACGCTGACGTCTCCGACGAGGGTCGCGGTCGGGGCGATGAAGGTCTCGGGATGGACGCGCGGGCGTCGTCCTTCGAAGCTGTAGAGGGGCATCGCGGGTCTCCCGTGTTGGGGGTTCGGCCCGGGCCTAAATCGGTGTGGCGTCCTGGCCGGCGGAGATGTCGCGCCAGGCGGGAAGCCCGCCGAGCGCGGTCGCCGCCTGCACGCCGCGTGCGATGGCTTCGGCGACGCACTCGGCCGCGGCCAGACCGAGGCCGTCGAGCGGCTCGGGCGTCGCGACTCCGGTCGCCAGACAGAAGAGGGTGTCCCCGTCGACGGTAGTGTGAGTCGGGGAGAGGCTGGCGGCGAGCCCCAGGTGCGCGATGGCCGCCAGACGGGTCGCCTCGAGCTTGGTCAGGCGCGCATCGGTGCCGAGCACGCCGATGGTCGTGTGGGTCCCGCGGAAACCGGGCACGGGCGCGCCGCCCCGGAGGGCGCGCGCGGTGTCCACGAGGCGGCGCCCGGCCGGCGCGTCCCGCGCTCCGGCCAGGAGTGCGCCGGTCCGGGGATCGCGGACGTCGCCGAAGGCGTTGACGGCCACGAGCGCTCCGACGGTCGCGGCCCCGACACGCCGGCTCGCCGTCCCGAGCCCGCCCTTCATCGCGCACGCCAGGCCGAACAGCTTTCCCACCGACGCGCCGGTCCCCGCCCCCACCGAGCCTTCGACCACCGGGTCGGCCGTGGCGGCCGCGGCGGCCCGCTGCCCCATGGCGCGGTCAGGGCGCGCCCGGGGATCGCCGAGGCCGAGGTCGTAGAGGATCGCGCCGGCGACCAAGGGCACGACGCCGGCCGGCGTCGGGAGCCCGATCCCGCGCGCCTCCAGGTGCGCCATCGCCCCGAATACCGCCTCCAGCCCGAAGGCGCTGCCGCCCGCGAGCACGACGCCGTGGATCTCGCGCGCGAGGTGCCGGGCATCGAGGACGTCGAGTCCCAGCACGCCCGAGGCCCAGCCGCGGATCTCCACCCCGGCGACGGCGCCGCCGGGGCAGAGGATCGCCGTGCAGCCGGTGAGGCCGACGGGATCGGACGCGTGGCCGACGAGGAGTCCGGCGACGTCGGTCAGGGAGCCTGGCACGGCGCCCGGCGCCGCTCAGCCGGAAGCCACGCCGGGCGGGCGCGGCACCCGGCTGACGCGGTCGGCGGGCAGGCGCCCGAGCGCCACCTCGCCGGCGATCTCCAGGCTCCGCTCGACGAGCGCCCGGACGAAGGGAATGCGTCGGGCCGCCCGCTCGGCGTCGGCCAGCGCGAGGGCGACGGCCAGCGCCTGCCGGGCCTCGACGCGCCGACCGGTCTCGAGGAGAACCCAGCTCTGCTCCTCGAGCCGGCGCTGCCAGAGCCGGCGCGCCTCGGGGCCGAGGTGAGTCTCGATTAGCCGGTCGACGAGCGCGGCCCGCCGCTCCTCCTTCACCTGATCGCTCACGACGAGTCGGCTCTCCTTGGCCTGGAGCAGCTCGAGGGCCTCGCTCTGCACGGCGGCCGGGTCGAGGAACCAGCCCGCCATCTCGGAGAGGGCCAGGAGGTCCCCGGAGCCTTCGAGCACCGCCGGGTCGGCGGTGACCTCCCCGGGCGGGAATCCCGCATGGATCGGCGGAGTCTCGGGCGGCTCGGCCGAACCCAACGTGTCGAGCCAGCGGGCGAGCTCGCCGGGAAGCGTCCGGCCCGCTGCCCGGCTCGCGCGGCTGGCCTCGCCGAAGAGCTGAAGCGCCCAGCCGGGAGGCACCTCGACCCAGGGGAGCGGGCTTTCGCCCCGGATCTGCCGGATCCGCTCGTCCAGGCGCTTCTTGGCGATCGGACCGCTGGTGAAGTCGAGGACCCCGGCCACATCGTTGAGGACTCCGGACAGGAGCGTCCGCTCGCCGAAGGGTCCCTCGAGGACGAGCCAGCAGCCGCGCGAGCCGGTGCCATCGACGGCCGAGATCCAGGCCTGTCGCAGCATGGGGCGCGGCGGCGCCGCGGCCGGCCGCGGGACCGGCGCGGGCGGCGTGACGCCGGCCTGGCGGAGCCGGTAGAGCGCGCGGCGCACGGCCGTCCGCACGGCCTTGGAGGGCGTGGCGGCCTCGGCGGTGGCGAGCGTGGCGGCCGCCTCCGGTCGCGGCAGGGCCGCCAGCGCCTCGGCCGCCGCGATCGCCCACTCGGGCCGGGCGTCGAGGCAGCGGCGAAGGACCGGGAGGGCCGCCTCGCCGTGCGTCCGGACGAGGAGCCGGAGCGCGCCAGCCAGCTCGGCGGCCGGGATCGTCGTGAGGGCGGCGGCCACCGCCTCGTCGCCGGGGTCCTGGCCGACGAGCGCCTCGAGGGCCGCCGCTACCATTCGGTCAGCAGGCGCACCGTGGGCTGGAGCGCGGCCGGCGCCTCGGCCGGCCGGAGGTAGACCCGTTTCATGTACTGGAGCGCCATCACGTAGTCCTCGAACTCGGCCGACAGGGCGGCGAACAGGCGCGCCTTCGGCGTGAGCGCCGCGCGCTCGAAGTCGGCCACCACCCGGTAGGCGCGCTTGCCTTCGCGCACGTAGAGGCCCAGGCTGGCGCGCCGTTCCACGTACTCGCGGAAGATGCCCAGCATGAAGAGGGTGTAGTCGCCGATGTGCCGCCGGATGTCGCGCTCGCGGAAGGGGTCGAAGTGCGGCTCCTCGAAGCTCCAGGCGCGCTCCACCTCCAGCAGCATCTCGACGACGGAGGCCAGCGGGCGGCCGGCGGTGTCGCGGACCGCATGGAGCTGGTCGGTGCGGGCGAAGCGGGCGAGAAGCTGGGCCAGGTAGTCGGCGACGGGTTCCCCCCCCAGCGTGAGGTCGCCGAGGCTCTTTCGCACGAGGCGGTCGAAGAAGCGCGTGAGGCCGGGCGCGACGGGTGACTCCGGCATCGCCGAGCATGATAGCGCGGAAGGGGGCGCGCCGCCAAGGCTCGGCGAATTTCCTTGGGGATGCCCCGGGCCGGTTCGTAGAATCGCGCCAGAGGAGGTGCGCATGCCGATCCAGCAGGAGCTCAAGCCGCAGACGCCGGAGGAAGAACTCGACGAGCTCTACGAGGAGGAGCCGCGCCGACGCTCGTGGGCGCCGATCCTGAGCGTCGTGCTGGCCCTGGCGGTCATCTTCGTCGGCTACCAGTGGCAGCAGGCCGCGGGGCGCGAGCACACCCTGGCCTCGCAGGCCCACGCGCTGCGCGCGGATGCCGAGACGATGCGCCTTCGCGCGGAGGAAGGCCAGCGGCAAGTCGAGCTGCTCGAGAAGCGGCTGGCCGCGGTGACGGCCGAGAAGACCGCGCTCGGCGAGCGCGTGGCGATCCTCGAGAGGGCGGCGCAGGAGCGGGCCGCGCTCGCGGCGCGCGACGCGGATCGCACGGTCGCGCGCGACAAGATCCGCCCGCGGGCCCGCGCGACCCCGGTCGTCTCGAAGAAGGCCCGCTAGGCCATTTCGGGGGGGTCTCGGAAGACCCCCCCGATGCCCCCCCTCGGTTGCGGCGGCAAGCCGCCGCTCGGAGCGCTGCCCGACGCGACGCGCGCTCGGAGTGAGGTGCCGGGTTACTCCGACAGGGCGCCCACCCCCACCTTTTGGGCTGGGTGGGTGGGCCCGGCGGCAAAGGCCGCCGCTCGGACGCTACTCGACGCATTCAGTGATCGGCGTCATCCGCTGCGGATTACTCCGACACGCTCCTGGAACCCGGAGGACGCGGCCGCCCCGGCGCGGCCGCGGCACGCCCGGCCTGATGGCCAGGCGACGCGCGAGCCTCACCCAGCGAGCGCGACGTCGAGCGCTCCCAGCATCGCGTCGTTCTGGATGGCGGTGCCGATGCTGATCCGGAGGTGTCCCGGGAGACCCACGGCCTCGCCGTCACGCACGAGCACGCCCCGTCCGCGCATCGCCGCCACCACCGGCCCCGCGTCACGCCCGAGCCGCACGATCAGGAAGTTCGCCTCGGTCGGGGCATAGGACAGCCCGCGTTCGCCCAGCGCCGTGTAGAGCCGGCGCTTCTCGGCCCAGACGACCCGTCGGGTCGCCTCCCGATGGGCGGCATCCCCGATCGCCGCGGTGGCGCCCACCTGCGCGAGGCGACCGACGTTGAAGGGCTCCCGGACCCGCTCGAGCGCCGCGATGGTGGTCGGCGAGCCGATCGCGTAGCCGACCCGGAGGCCGGCCAGGCCGGTGATCTTGGAAAAGGTCCGGAGGAGGACGAGCCCGTCCGGCCGCGCCGCGAGCGTTCGGAGCCCATCGGCGACCGCCGGCGGGTCTTCCACGAAATCGATGTACGCCTCGTCGAGAAGGATCAGGACGTGCCCGGGGCAGGCGGCGACGAACCGCTCCCAGTCCCCGCGCCGGAGGGCGATGCCGGTCGGATTGTGCGGGCTCGACAGGCACACGAGCTTGGTCCGCGACGTCACCCGCGCCAGGACGTCGTCGAGGTCGATGGCGTACTCCCGCAGCGGGCTCGGCACGACGGTGGCGCCGGCGAGCAGCGCCGTCGTCGTGTAGGGCTCGAAGGCCGGGTCGGGGACGACGACCTCATCGCCGGGCTCGAGAAGCGCCTTCGCGATGAGGGTCAGGATCTCGTCGCCGCCGTTGCCGAAGAGGAGCTGGGCCGGAGCCAGGCCCAGCGCGGCCGCCACGGCCTCGGCCAGCGCGGGGGCCCCGCCATCGGGATAGAGGTGGATGCGTCCGGCCTCGGCCCGGATCGCCTCCACGGCACGCGGCGACGGGCCCAGCGGGTTCTCGTTCGCAGACAGCCGGACCACCGGCCGGCCCAGCTCGGCCTGGAACCGATCGAGCGGCGGCGGCGGCACGTACGGGGTGATACGAGCGAGCACCGCGCGCCAGCGGGGGGGCATGGCGGTCGGAGTGTACGGAGGCTCCTCGGGGCTGTCAAGGCACTCGTCGCCGCCGATGGCGCGTCGGAATGAACCCGGCCGCCTGCGACCGGCCGTGCGCTGCACCGAGGAGCGCTCCGAGCGCGGGCTTTGCCCGCGGAACCTCCTGGGGGAGGCTTGGGAGGGGGCCCCAACGGGCGAAGCCCGCCCGATCAACGGCCCCCTCCCATGAGGCGATACCTCTCGTGTACCATCCTTGTCATGTCGCGACCCCACATCGAGGTGCGCGATCTCACCAAGCGCTGGGCCACGCGCGATGGCTTCGTCCCGGCGCTCGAGCGGATCTCGCTGAGCGTCGACCCGCAGCAGTTCGTCACCGTGCTCGGACCGTCGGGGTGTGGCAAGTCGACGCTCCTCTCGATCATCGGCGGCCTCGTCGCGCCGGATGCGGGCGAGGTCCGGCTCGACGGCGAGCCGACCCGCCGCCCGGACCCGCGCAAGGTCGCGATGGTCTTCCAGGATCCGGGACTCTTCCCCTGGCGGACCGCCCTCGAGAACGTCGAGTTCGGGCTCGAGCTCCAGGGCATGCCGGCCGGGCGGCGCCGCGAGATCGCCCGCGGGCTCCTCGAGCCGGTCGGGCTCCGCGGCTTCGAGCATCGCTACCCCCGGGAGCTCTCCGGCGGGATGAAGCAGCGCGTGGCCATCGCCCGAGCGCTGGCCCTCGAGTCCCCCATCCTGCTCATGGACGAGCCGTTCGGCGCTCTCGACGAACAGACGCGGCTCCTGATGGGCGAATGGCTGCTCGGCATCTGGGCCAGGACCCGGAAGACGGTCGTCTTCGTGACCCACAGCCTGCAGGAGGCGATCATGCTCTCCCAGCGGGTCGTCGTCATGACCGCCCGGCCGGGACGCATCAAGCGGAGCTTCGAGGTGGCGCTCCCGTGGCCGCGCGATCTCAACAGCCCCGAGGCCACCGCGCTGCGGGCCGCGCTCTGGGACCAGATTCGCGAGGAGTCGATGCGGGCGATGGAGTCGGGCCTGTGAGGCCCCGGGGCGCGGGGCCGCGCGGGTCTGGGCACCCGTGAGGGTGCTGGCGGGACGGGCGGCCGTCCTCCTGGCGATCCTCGGGGTCTGGGAGCTCTGGGCCGGCCGCCAGAACCCGCTGCTCTTCATCCCGCCCTCGAAAGTGCTGCCCGCGCTCAGCCGCGTGGTCCGCCTGGAGACGTATCCGAGCCTGCCCGAGCACCTGTGGCTCACGGTGGTCGAGGTGCTGGTCGCCTATGCCCTCGCCGTCGGCGTCGGCCTCGGGCTCGGCTTCCTGCTCGGGCTCCCGCGGGCCGTCGGCGAGGTCTACGAGCCGATTCTCGCCGCACTCTACGCGATCCCGAGCGTGGTCTGGTATCCCTCGCTCATGCTCTTCTTCGGCCTCGGGCCGGCGTCGAAGATCGCCTTCGGCTTCCTCCTCGGGTTCTTCCCGATCGTGCTGGCCGTGCTGACCGGCATCCGCTCGGTGGACCGCCAGCTCGTGACGGTGGCGCGGGCGCTCGGGGCCGGGACCGGGACGTGCTTCGTCAAGGTGATGCTGCCGGCCATGACCGCGACCTTGCTGGCCGGCCTCCGCGCCGGCCTCGCGCTCACCGTGGTGGGCGTGATCGTCGGCGAGATCCTCGGGGCGCGGGCCGGGCTCGGGTACCTGATCACCTACGCCTATGGCTTTCTGCGCACGGCCGAGTACGCCGCGCTGGCCATCCTCGCGCTGATCCTCGTGATCGCGATCGATGGGGTGGCGGCGCTCGGCGAGGCGCGCGCCCGCCGGTGGGCACGCGGGTGACCCGGCGCGCCCGCTGGCTTGCCCAGCTCGCCTCCCTGGCCATCCTGGTCGCCGGCTGGGAGGCGATCGTCCGGCTCGGCGGCGTGGACCCCCTGTTCGTGCCCGCGCCCTCGGCGGTGGCGCGGGCGCTCGGCGTGATCGGCCCCGAGGCCGGGCGGCTGCTCGGGGAGACCCTCGGCAAGACGGTGGTGGCCTACGTCCTGTCCGTCGGCCTGGGCGTCGGCCTCGGGCTCGTCATCGGGACCGTGCGGTACCTCTACGACGTGCTGAACCCGTTCCTGGTCGCTCTCTACGCCCTCCCGAAGATCCTGGTCCTGCCCTGGATCATGCTCGTCTTCGGACTCGGGACGGCGCCGGCCATCGTGTACGGGACGCTGCAGGGGTTCTTCCCCGTCTGCCTGCTGGTCATCGGCGGCGTCCGCGACATCGATCGCCAGCCCCTCCTCGTCGCGCGCTCGATGGGGGCGACCTCGGGGCAGCTCTACCGGAAGGTCGTCCTGCCGGCCGTCCTGCCCGCCGTGCTGGCCGGGATGCGACTCGGCATCATCTTCTGCCTGCTCGGCGTCCTGGTGGTGGAGATGTTCGGGGGCATCCGGGGGATGGGCTTCCTGCTCACGACGATGGCCAACGCCTTCCGGGCGGCCGAGCTGTTCGCGGCGACCGCCCTCGTCTCGGTCCTCTCCGTGGGCGTCGTGCTGGCCCTGGAGAGCCTGAACCGGCGCCTCAGTCGCTGGCGCTGACGCAGGAGCGCGTCGGAGGCATCAGCGGCCGGTGACCCCCTCGGAATGCATCGACTAGCGTCCGAGCGGCGGCTTTTGCCGCCGCCACGACGGGGGGGGGCATCGGGGGGGTCTTCCGAGACCTCCCGAAGGGACCTACAGCCGGACGGGGGTGAACTCCGTGGTGTAGAGGTCCTGGGTCGGGACCCGTTGCTTCTGCGCCTTGAACTCGAGCAGCGTGGTCTGCATGACCTCGACGGCCTCGACGTTGATGGTGCCGTCGTTCGAGAGGAGCGGGCCCGAGATCTGATGGGCCCGGCTCACGGCCTCCTCGGACCACTGGAGGGTCTTGGCCACGATGGCGAACGCCTCCTTCGGCGACTCCCGGATGAACCGTACGCCCTGGAAGAGGGCCTTGAGGGCTCGGCCGAGCGCCTCGCGGTTCTGCTTGACGTAGTCGTCCGTGCAGTAGCACGACTGGCTGATCCACTTCGGCGTCACGGTGTCCAGGCGCAGCAGCACCCGGGATTTCCCCTGGAGCTCGGTGACCGCGCCCCCGTCGCCCCAGACGTAGGCGTGGATCTCGCCGCGGGCGAGGGCGGCCAGCTGGGCGTCGAGCCCGCCCAGGCCGACGATCTTGACGTCGCGCTCGGGGTCCCAGCCCTGCTGCCGGGCGAGCATGACGGCGAAGATCCAGGTGGTGGCCCCGACGCGGGTCACGCCGATCGACTTGCCCTTGAGCTCGGCCAGCTTGGCGATCCCCGGCGCGACGTTGAAGGTGAAGTGGTTGCCGTCCACGGTGGTGGCGACGAAGCGCACCGGGACGCCCTCGGCACGGAAGACCGGGACGTCGGTGCTGCCGGTGATGCCGATCTGGATCTGGTTGGCGAGGACGGCCTTGACGAGGTCGGGTCCCCCGCGGAAGGGCTGGAACTCGGCGGTCACTCCCTGGGCCTTGAAGTAGCCCTTGTCGAGGGCGATCAGCGTCGGCGCCGTGAGGGAGTAGTCCCCGAGGACGGCGGTGCCGATCTTGACGGTGCCCGTCTGGGCGGCGGCCGGGCGCCGCGGGCCGGCGACGCTGGTGGCGGCGGCGAGCCCGCCGGCGGTGACGCGGAAGAACTGGCGTCGGGAGGTGACCATGGAGCGCGGCTCCTTTCGGCTCGGCGGTGGGCGCGGCTGGGTCGTCCGAGCGGATCATATCGGGGCCGCCGCAGCGTGTCAATCGCCGCGCCAGACGGGCTCGCGCGCGCTTCGCATGTTTGACACCCCCTACCCGGCATGCTAGCGTCAAACCGCGATGACGGAGACGTTTGCCCGTCACCTGCGGAGTGCCGAAGAGGCGCTCGCGCGGAGCTACACCGGCCCCGCCAGCGAGTGGCCCGAACGCCGCCGTCGCCTCCGCCTCGATCTTCTCCGGGAGCATCTCGCCTCGGCCTACGCCGGACTCCGGACCCGGCACGCCGACGGCGCCTCGGGCGAGGAGAGCATCCGGAGCCACGCCGCCTTCATGGACGGGTTGCTGCGGCTCCTCGTCCAGCAGGCTGATCGGGACGCGCGCGCCACCGGGCATCCCCGGACGCCGCTCGTGCTCGTCGCGCTGGGCGGGTACGGGCGGGGGGAGCTTCACCCCTCCTCGGACGTCGACCTCATGCTGATCCACGGCGGCGAGGTCACGCCCTACGTCCAGCGGATGGCCCAGGAGATCCTCTACACGCTCTGGGATCTGGGGCTGCGCGTCGGCCACGCCTGCCGCTCGCTGGCCGACTGTCTCGCGCTCGCGCGAACGGACCTGCCGAGCCGGACCTCGATGCAGGCGGCGCGCCTGCTGGCCGGCGACCGCCGCCTGTTCGCGACCTTCCAGCGGACGCTCGACCAGGAGGTCTACCGGAAGGACTACGGCGAGTTCTTGCGCCAGACCCTCGCCGAGCGCGACGAGCGCTACCGCAAGCACGGCGGCTCGGTCTACGTGCAGGAGCCGAACGTGAAGGAGTCGGCCGGCGGGCTCCGGGACGTTCACACCGCGCTCTGGCTCGCCTTCACCAAGTTCGGCGCCCGCAGCCTCAAGGAGCTGGAGGAAAAGGGCCTCCTGACGCCGAAGGAACGGGGGGCCACGGACGAGGCGCTGACGTTCCTCTGGCGGGTCCGGAACGAGCTGCACTTCCTCGCCGGTACCAAGCAGGACGTGCTCGAGCGCGAGCTCCAGGCGCGGATCGCCGCCAGCTTCGGCTACCGGGACGACGCCCTCCGGCTCGGCGTCGAGTCGTTCATGCGGGACTACTATGGTCACGCCCGGACCATTCACCGGATCTCGGCGCGGCTCATCACCCGGTGCCAGGAAGGCCTCTCCCGCCGGGGCACGGTGGGCCGCCGCGGCCGGCGGGCGGCCCTGGCCGACGGTCTCATCGTGTACGACGGCCGAGTCCACCTGGCCGAAGCCGGCGCGCTCCAGAAGGACCCGGCGCGGATCATGCGGGTCTTCTGGCACGCGCAGCAGCTCGGGTGCGAGCTTGACGCGGACCTCGAGCGCGCCCTCGAGGAGGCGGCGCCCCTCCTGGAGGACGACGCCTGGCGGGCCTCGCCGGAGCTGCGGCGGGTCTTCCTCTCGATCCTCGGGGCCTGGGGCCGGGTGGCCGAAACGCTCCGGCGCATGCACGACACGGGGGTCCTCGGCGCGTATCTTCCCGAGTTCGGCGCGCTCACGTGCCTCGTCCAGTTCGACCACTACCACCGCTACACCGTCGATCAGCACTCGCTGCTGGCGGTGGAGGTGCTGGAGGGCCTCGCCCCGGGGCACGGGCCCGAGTCGGAGGAGCTGGCCCAGACCATCGCCGAGCTGGAGCGTCCGGAGCTCTTGATGATGGGCGTGCTCCTCCACGACATCGGCAAGGCCCTGGGCCCCGGCCACGTCGCCAAGGGCATCCCGCTGATCAAGGCGGTCACGCGCCGTCTGAACCTGGATCCCGACGACGCGGCGGCCGTCGAGTTCCTGGTCCAGCACCACCTCGTGTTCGCGCACGGGGCCGAGCGCCGCGACATCGACGATCCGAAGACCGTGGAGCGGCTGGCCGCCATCGTGCGCTTCCCCGCCTGGCTCACGATGCTCTACCTCCTCACGTGCGCCGACACCCGGGCCGTGGGCCCGGGGGTGTGGAACGCCTGGCGAGGCGCTCTCTTCCGCGAGCTCTACGTCCGGACCCGCACGCGGCTGGCGGGGCGCTACCCCAAACCGCCCCGGCGGGCCGCGGTCGCGCACCGCATCGTCCAGGTCCTCGCCGACGGGAGCTACGCCGGGGCGGCCGCCGCCCACCTTCAGGGGATGTCCGACCGCTACGTGCGGAGGACGTCTCCCCAGCGGATGGCGGCCCACCTCCGGCTCATCGACCGGCTGCGGGACGAGCCGGTGGCCACGGAGCTCTTCCACTACCCGGATCTGGGGGCGTCGGATCTGGTCGTGGTCACGCGCGACGTCCCGGGCCTGTTCTCGCTGATCGCCGGCACCCTGGCCGCGCACGGCGTCAACATCCTGTCGGCCGAGATCGAGACCCGGGCCGACGGTATCGCCGTCGACACGTTCCACGTCAACGACGCCGCCGGGGAGGCGATCCTGGAGGAGCGCCGCTGGGATGCCGTGACCGCCGACCTCGGCCGGGCGCTCCTCGGGGCCGAGTCGGTGGAGAGCCTCTTCGCCGCCCGGCGCGCGGGGCGGGCCCTGGCACCTCGGGGCGACGGACTGGTCCGGGTCACCGTCGACAACTCGCTCTCCGACACCCACACGGTCGTCGAGGTCAAGGCTCCCGATCGGCTCGGTCTGCTCTATCTCATCACCCGGGCGCTCGCGCGAGCGGGGCTCAACATCACGACGGCGAAGATCTCGACCGAGCGCGACCAGGCGCTCGACATCTTCTACGTGACCGACGCGGCGCGGCACAAGGTCGAGGCGCCGGCGCGCATCGCTCACCTGCGCGAGGCCATCCGCCTCGCCCTGGAAGGGGGGGACGGGCTCGGTGCTCGGGCGGTATAAAGAACAGGTCGCTCGGATCGCCGACCCGGTCGCCCGCACGCTTCTCGGGCCCCGCGTCCGCCCGAACCAGCTGACGGTTCTCGGGCTGTTCTGCTCGGCGGTGGCGGCCGTGGCGTTCGCCGCGGATCGCCAGCGGGTGGCCGGACTGCTCCTGGCCCTGGCGGGCCTCCTGGATATCTTCGACGGCTCGCTCGCGCGGGTGTCGGGTCAGGTCTCCCCCTTCGGGGCGTTCCTCGACTCCGTGCTCGATCGCTACTCGGATCTCCTGGTCCTGGCGGGGATCGCCGTCCTCTTCGTCACCCGCAACCAGGTCGGCGCCGTCGTCGCCACCCTGGCGGCGCTGATCGGGACGGTCATGGTGAGCTATACCCGGGCGCGGGCCGAGTCGGTGGGCGTGGAGTGCCGGGTCGGGCTCATGGAGCGCGGCGAGCGGCTGCTGGTCCTGATCGCCGGCGCTCTCTTCGACTTTCTCGTGCCCGCTGTCTGGGTCGTGGCCGTGGGCGCCAACGCCACGGCCGTCCATCGCATCCTGCACACCCAGCGGACGACCCGGAGCATCTTTCGATGAGGCCTCACCGGGGCTCCGCGCTAGACTGAGTCCATGATGGACCGGGCGGCGCTCGTGGCCCTCCTCTGCGGGATCCTCGTCGGCGGGGCGCCGGCGGGCGCTCCGGCGGACTCGCGGCGGCTCGAGCCCGCGCTCGAGCGCTACCGGGAGGCCCACGAGGCGCTGGCCGGCGGCGAGTTCGCCCGGGCGCGGGCGGCCTTCGAGAGCCTGCCCCGGGAGTTCATCCTGGCCGACTACGCGGCCTTCTTCGCGGCGGAGAGCCAGCTCCGGGCCGGGGAGGAGGCCGCGGCCCTCGATCACATCCGCCAGTTCCTCGAGCGGTTCCCCGACTCGACGCTCGTCCCCCAGGCGCTGCTGGCCGCCCACGACACGGCCTTCCGGCTCGGGCGCTGGGCCGAGGCCGAGCGCGAGGCGCGCCGCTTCCTCACGCGGGCCTCGAACCACCCGGAAGCCGGGCGCGTCCTCGTGCGCCTGGCCGAGGCGCGGGCGGCCCAGGGGCTCGTCGCCGAGGCGCTGGCGGATCTCAAGCGCCGGTGGGTCGAGGCCCCCGCCTCGACCTGGGGCGAGGTGGCGCGGGAAGTGCTGGAGGATCTCGCCGCGCTCCACGGCGTGCCCATCCCGCCGCTCAGCGCGGAGGAGCAGCTCCTGCGCGCCCAACGGCTCGCGGACGCCAGCGAGTTCGGCGCAGCGGCGAAGGGGCTGGAGGAGCTCCTCGCCCAGGGGCCCGATCCGGCCATGCGGCATCGGACGCTCGTGCGGCTGGCGCCGGCCCTTGGCCGGCTCCAGCGGGCGCCCGACGGGATCGTGCTCCTCCAGGCGGCCGTCGCCGAACCCGCCACGCCGTGGCGGGCGTCGCTCTTCTATGAGCTGGCCCGTCTCTTCCGGCGGACCAATCAGGCGGCGGCGGCCGTGCCCATCCTCGAGCGACTCCTCGCCGAGCATCCCGACTCGCCGCAGGTGCCCGACGCCTGGCTGGCGCTGGCCCGGACTCAGCTCGACCTCGGAAAGCCGGCCTCGGCGCGCGCCAGCTTCCAGGCGCTCGTCCGGGCCTCCCCCGACAGCGCCGCCGCTGCGTCAGCGCGGTGGGAGCTCGCCTGGCTCGAGTACCGGGCGGGCCGCCTCCGCGAAGCCGCCCTCGCGTTCCGGCAGCTGTCCACCGTCCCGTCCTACCGGCTGGCGGGCCTGTACTGGTCCGCCCGCGCGCTCGACGGGGGCGGCGAGAAAGGCGCGGCGGCCGTGCTCTTCCGGGAGATCGTGAGCCGGGCGCCTCGTACCTACTACGGCCTCCTCGCCGCGCGTCGGCTCCGGGGCGCGCTCCCGACGCCGGTGGCGGCGCCGATCCAGCTCCCCACCGACGGGATCGCCTTGCTCGAGCCGGAGCGGGCGTTCCAGAAGAGCCGGGCCCTCTGGAGGCTCGGCTTCGAGGGCCACGCCCTCGTCGAGCTGGAGACGCTCGGCCGTGATCCGATCGTCGAGGCCGGTCGCGCCTGGGGACTCGCGGTGGCGTTTGCCCAGATCGGCGAAGCGGGCCGGAGTCTCCGGTACCTCCGCCGATCCTTCGGCGGGGCCGCGGACGCCGGCACCCCGGGGCTCCGGGCCGAGTTCTGGCGCCTCTTCTACCCGTTCGGCTACGCCGACCTCGTGAAGGAGGCGGCGCGCCGGGCGGGACTCGAGCCCTTCTTCGTCGCCGCCGTCATCCGGGAGGAGTCCTCGTACGACGCGCGCGCCCGCTCGTGGGTCGGCGCCGTCGGCCTCATGCAGCTCATGCCGGAGACGGCCCGCCTGGTCGCGGCGGATGCCGGTGTCCGCTTCGCCGATCCGGCGGCACTCTGGGAGCCGCCCGTCAACATCGCGCTCGGCACGCATTATCTGGGGCAGCTGCGCACGCGCTTCCCGGAGCCGCTCCTGGTGGCGGCGAGCTACAACGCGGGGCCGCACCGCGTGCAGCGCTGGCTCGCGGAGCGGCGCCTGACGGACCTCGAGGAGTTCGTGGACCAGATCCCCTTCGACGAGACGCGTGCGTTCGTCAAGCGGGTCTACACGAGCTGGCAGCACTACCGCCGCGTCTACGGCGCTCCCGGAGAGCCGCCGCGTCGCGGCGAGGCGGAGGCGATGCCCCGCCTGTCCCGCTGAGGACAGATGGCCGTCCCCGTGGTCGTCGACGGGTACAACCTGCTCTACGCCCGCGGGGAGGCGCCCTCGGCGGCCACCCGAGCGCACCTGGTTCGCGATCTCGTGCGCTGGGCGGAGCGCCGCCGGCGCCGCGTGGTCGTGGTCTTCGACGCCTGGGCCCAGGGTCAGCGGGTCGAGCAGGAGACGACGCACGGCCCCGTCACGGTGTGCTTCACGCGCTACGGCGAGCGCGCGGACGAGCGCATCGTGCGCTGGGTCGCCGGGCGGCCGGAGGCGGTGGTGGTGACCTCCGACCGCGCCGTGCGGCAGGCGGTCCAGCGCCGCGGAGCCGCCGTGCTCGACGCCGAGACGTTCGCCGATCGGCTCACCACCGCGCTGACGCCGCCGGGGGCGAGCCCGGACGGCGAGGACGCCACCGACCGGGACGACGACACGCGCCCGCCGGGTCGCCGGCCGAGCCGGCAGGCCAGCTGGCTGCGTGGCCTGTGAGCCGTCCGGTCACCCCTCGTGATCCTCGTCCCCGGTCTCTACATCGCCTGCGAGCTGGTCGCGAACATCACCGCGGGCAAGCCGGTCGTCCTGGGTCCGGTCGTCGTCCCAGCCGGCGTCTTCGTCTATGCGCTGACCTTCACGCTGCTCGACCTGATCAACGAGCGGCTCGGCAAGCAGGGGGCGCGCCAGGTGATCGCCACCGCGTTCTGCGCCAACCTGCTCCTCGCGGCGTACGCGCAGCTGACCGTGTGGCTGCCGGCGCCGGCCTACTTCGACGGCGGGCCGGCCTTCGCCCGCGTCCTCGGCGCCACGCCGCGCATCGTGGCAGCGAGCCTCCTCGCCTATCTCGGCTCGGCGATGGTCGACGCGGAGATCTTCGCCTGGTGGCGCGTCTCCGTGGGCGGCTTCCGCTGGCTCCGCGTGCTCGTCTCGAACGCGGTGTCGACCGGGGTCGATTCGGTCCTGTTCGTGACGCTGGCCTTCGCCGGCGTGCTGCCGCTCGGGCCGCTGATCGTCGGGCAGTACGCGATCAAGATGGCCGTCACGGTTGTCAGTCTGCCGCTGATCTACGCGGTTCGGGGCACGCCTCCCCCCGGTCGGCTGGGCGCGCGGCCCGGCCGCCAGGCAGATCGAGATCTCACGGCCGGATCCGAGCCTTCCGAGCGCGGGCGGTGCCCGCGCAACCCCCCGGGGGTGGGTCTGGGAGGGGGCCGTCGAGGCCCCCTCCCATGATCCGAGCGTGCCTGACGCGGGTTCGCGGGTGAGGCGACTCGGCCGGGCCGCCCTCGGTCTCACCCTGGCGGTCGCCGCCGTGACCTCGGCCGGGGGCGCGACCCGGGAGCCGAGCCCGCGCTTCGACCCCGGCCGGGCCCAGGAAGTCCCGACCGCGGTCTCCCGGGTGAGCCCCGCGGTCGTGGGCATCCGGGCCCGCATCCCGTCGCACCGCCCCTCGGCCGCCACGCTCGGCACGGAGCGATGGGGGTCGGGGGTCCTCATCGAGCCCGACGGGACGATTCTCACGGTTGGCTACCTCGTCATGGAGGCGAGCGCCCTCGACGTCGTCTTCCACGGCGGCCGGACGGCGGCCGCGCGCGTGGTCGGGCACGACTTCGAGAGCGGGTTCGCCGTCCTCCGCGCGATCGGCGGCGGCCCGTACCCCGTGGCGATGCTGGGGCGCTCCGGGTCAGTGTCGGCGGGTCAGCCGGTGTCGGTCGTGGGCGTGAGCCAGGACCGCGGGCTGCTCGCGCGCTCCGCCCGCGTCACCATGGTGCGGCGGTTCGTCGCCTACTGGGAGTACCTCGTCGAGCGGGCGCTGATCACGAGCCCCTCGCACCCGGCCTTCGGTGGGGCCGCGGTGGTGAACCCGGACGGCGACCTGGTCGGGATCATGTCGCTCCGGCTCGAGGGAGAGAATCTCGCGATCCCGATCGACCTGTTTCCGCCGGTGCGCGAGGCGCTCCTCGCCCAGGGCCGCCCCGCTCGCCCGCCCCGTCCGTGGCTCGGCGTCCGCGCGGTGGCGATGGATGGCGGCGTGGTGATCGCCGGGGTCTCGCCGGTCGGGCCGGCCCACGCGGCGGGACTCAAGGACGGCGATGTGATCGTGCGCCTGAACGGCGATCGGGTGGCGGACCTCGAGGACTTCTACCAGAAGCTCTGGCGGACCCGGGTCGGGAGCGCGGTGGAGCTCGGCCTCTACCGCGACGGCCAGCTCCAGACCGTGACGCTCCGGCCCCGGGACCGATACGAGGTGTTCCAGTTCCGGTCGCCCGCCCCGTGAGCACCGGCCGCGATCACGTTGCTGATCCGAGAGTCCCCCCGTGAGCGGCGCCGCGACCGGGCCTCCGGCCAACAGCGGCGGCCTCCGGCTCGAGCGGTTGACCAAGCGGTTCGGGGCGCTCACGGCTGTGCGGGAGCTGTCCATCACCGTCGAGCCAGGCGCGATCTACGGGCTCATCGGCCCGAACGGCTCGGGCAAGACCACGACGGTCAAGATGCTCGCCGGACTCTATCGGCCGACCGGGGGCCGGATCGAGGTCGCCGGCGTGGACCTCCGGGCGGAGCCGGAGCGCGCGAAGCGGGCCATGGGCTACCTGCCCGACGAGCCGTTCGTGTACGAGAAGCTCTCGGGCCGGGAGTTCCTCCACCTCATGGGAGAGCTCTACGGCGTCCCCCGACCGGAGCGCGCCGCCCGGATCGAGCGGCTCCTCCGGCTCTTTCCGCTGTCGGCCGTCATCGACACGTACATCGAGAACTATTCGCGCGGGAACAAGCAGAAGCTGACGATCCTGGCCGCGCTCCTGCACGAGCCTCGCGTCCTCGTCGCCGACGAGCCGATCGTCGGGCTGGATCCCGAGAGCACGCTCACGGCCCGCCAGATCTTCACGAGCTTCGCCCGAGACGGGGGAGCCGTGCTCGTGTGCACGCACACCCTCGGCTTCGCCGAGGCCATCTGTCACCGCGTGGGCCTTCTTTCCGAGGGCGTGCTGATCCAGGAAGGGGATCTGGCCTCGCTCCGGGAGACGGCCGGCCTGCCCGAGGCCTCGCTGGAGGCCTTGTACCTCCACTTCACCCGCGCCCGCTCGGGCGGGGCCACCTGACCTCGCCTGGCATCGTCCTCGGTCGTCGGCGGGCCAAGACGCCGTGAGGGTCGTCGGCATCCTACTGGGCTGGCGCCTCCACCTCGTCCTGAAGATCGTCCGCGAGCGCGATGCCCGTTTGGCCGTCGCCCTCGGATTCCTGGCGGTCTTCGCCGGGGTCATGGTCGGGGAGTACGTATTCTTCACCCGCGCGTTCCGCGCGGTGGCGGGGCTCGGGGTGGCCGGCCCGCCGCTGACCCTCTACGCGCTGGAGGCCTTCTTCGTCCTGGTCCTGGTCATCGGCATGCTGAGCGCGGTCGTGACCGGCTCGACCGTCTTCTTCCGCGTGGCCGAGAATCGCCTGCTGCTCTGCACGCCGACCCCGCTCCGCGCCCTGTTCGTGCTGCGCAGCCTGGAGACCTTCGCCCTGACCTCGTGGACCTTCGTCGTGCTGGCGGCCCCCGCCCTGGTGGCGCTCGGCGTGAGCTACAACCGGGCGCCGGGGTTCTACCTGGTCGCGGCCCTGCTCCTCGCCGGGTTCCTCGTCTTCGCGGGGAGCCTCGGCACCTTGCTGACGATGGCCTTCGGGACGCTCCTGGGCCACTTCCGCTCTCGCCTGGGCATCGTGGGGCTCAGCGTGGGACTGCTCGTGGTGGCCGGGCTCCTGGTGGGTCGCTCGGTGGTCCCCACCCGCGCCGACTTCAACACCATGTTCGAGCCCGGTCTGCTGAACGGCACGACCATCGCGCTCCACTTCGTGGAGGAGAAGTTCGCCCGATGGCCGAGCCATGCCTTCGCCGCCTCCGTCTTCGGCCTGGCGACGGGAGCGGGCAGCGAGCCCGGGCGGGCGCTCGTCTGGAGCCTCGTCCTGCCGGTGCTGGCCGCGGCGGGGACGTACTGGGGGGGCGGGGCGCTGTTCCGGCGCGTGATCTGGAGCGCGGCCGAGGGCGTGCTGCTGGCGCGCCCGGCCGGACCCGCGATTCCGCCGCACGGCCGGCCGACCTTCCCGGTCTTCCTGCGCGGGCCGGTCGGCGCGCTCCTCGAGAAGGAACTCCTCACCGTGGCCCGCACGCCCCAGGAGCTGGGACGCGGGGCGTTCTTCGCCTTCCTCCTGGCCCTCTACACGCTGCTCTTCTTCCGCGTGCCCGTGCCGGAGCGCGCGGGCACGGAGGACGTGACCGCTCGGCTCGTCGCCTTCTCGCTCCTGGCCACCGGCTACTTCCTCACCACGGTGGCCCTGCGCTTCGTCTTCCCGGCGCTCTCCCTGGAGGGTCGGAGCGCCTGGATCCTCTTCGCGAGCCCCGTGCGGCTGGCGCCCGTGTTCTGGGCGCGCCTCGGGCTCTACAGCGTCGCCGGCTTCGTCGGGCTCGGCGGAATCGGCCTGGTGGGGGGCGTGCGGCTCGGCCTCACGGGGGTCGGGTTCGGCCTCTTCGCGGGCCTGCTCGCGCTGATGAGTCTCACCATCATGACCGTGGCGCTCGCCCTCGGCGTCTGCTGGCCGGACTTCCGGGGCCGGAGCGCCGAGGCCCTGGCCACCAGCGCGGGGGGGCTCCTCACGACCGCGGTCTGCCTCGCCTACGTGGCGCTCACGGCCTGGCTCGGCGACCGGCTCATCCTGGCGCTCCTCACGGGCGCCCCGGTCGCGCGGGTGACGTGGCCGGCGCTCGCGGCGGTGGTCCTCGCGGTCGTGGTGGCGGGGGGCCCGCTGTGGGTGGTCAGACGACGCCAGGCGAGCTTCGAGGTCCGGTGAGTTCAACCGGAGGGGGCCTCGACGGCCCCCTCCGGAACCTCCCCCAGGAGGGTTGCGGCGGTAAGCCGCCGCTCGGAGTGGACCATGCGGTGGTGGGCAATCGTGTGGGAGGGCGAGCCCATCCGCCCGGAATTTCTTCAGAGGCCCTGCGTCCGGCTGCTCAGGCGAGCCAGAGGCGCGTGACGGCGACGCCGAGCCGGCGCGAGTCCTGCGACCCGGGGATCCGCTCGCGCGGAACGCGGGGGTGGTCCACGGCGACCGTGACCCGCACGCGGCCCGGCACCCCCGGGATGGGCATCTCGAGCTCCGTCCAGGCATCGGCCGGCAGCGCGAAGGCGGTCTCGCCGGCGGGCGCGAAGGGCCCGTCCGGCGCGGCGTGCTCCGCGCGGATCCGCCCCGCCACCGGCCCCAGCTTCGCGTCCCCCGCGTAGGCTCGGATGCGGACGGCGCGGCGGGCGCCCGGGCTCGCGAGGTAGGCGACCGCCTCGGGGCCGCTCCAGCGCACGGCGCCGATCCGCCCCCAGTCTTCGCGATGGTACCAGCCCGGGCCCAGGTGGGCCTCGTCTCCCGGCCCCATCGCCACCGACGACGCCGTGATGCGATGGGGGACATAGAGGCTCTCCGCCGCGTGCCACCACCCGTCGAACGCCTCCTCCGCGCGCCGCTCGGCGGCCGTGCGCTCGATCGCCGCCTGGACGGCGGCGGGCGTGGCCAGCCGCTCCACGAGCACCCAGTGGCCCCCCACGTGGAAGCCCTGCTCGGCGCCGCGGCCGGGATCCCGCCACGTCGGGGTCTCCAGCGTCACTCGCGTCGCCCCGCGGGCGGCGAGCGCCGCCGGCACGAGGAGCCGGACCCGGACGGCGCGCGGACTCGGCCGGAGCTCGAGCGTCATCGCGGGGTGGCCGTCCAGGCGCCAGCGCGTCCAGAGGGGCGGCGCGTCATCCTGGTCCGGATGGGCCACCACCAGCGAGACCAGCGCCGGTCCGGTGCCGGGCGGGAGCGGCACCTCGAACGCCGCCCGGGGCCCGGTCAGGCGGAAGGGGAAGGTCAGGCGGCGCGTGAAGCCCTGGGCGGCCTGCACGTCCTCCTCGAGGGGGCCGAAGCCCTCGACTCCGGCCAGGGCGTCCCACTCCACCAGGGTCGCCTCGCTGCGCCAGGCGCGGGCCACGAGCTGCCCGCGCGTCCCGGGGACGAGCCGCCGGAGGAGACGGGCGGCCGCCCGCTCGAGCGGCGTGACGCGCTGGCCGCGGACACCCGGGATCTCGTGGTCGGCGTCGAGGCAGTCCGAGTAGTAGATCCGGTCCAGGCGGAAGTCGTAGAGGTCCTTGCCCTGACGGCCGAGGAAGTAGTCGAGCTCGCTCGCCGTGTACTCGCGGTTGTGGCGGTGGTAGAGGAGGGAGGGGAAGAGCTCGCGGAAGGTCCGGCTCACGGGCGGCTGCGAGCCCCAGTCGTGGAGGTAGCGGAAGAGCGTCTCGGCCCGCCGCAGGTTCGGCGTGGTCAGGATCAGGAGCCCGCCGGGCTTGAGGACGCGGAAGATCTCCCGGAGCGTGTGGAACGGGTTCCAGTGGAGGTGCTCGAAGAGCTCGCAAAAGAGCACCGCCTCGAACGACGCGGTGGCCGCCGGAAACGGCTCGCGCTCGACCTCGCAGCCGAGGATCTCGATCTTCCGCTCGCGGCACCGCTCGAGAAACGCGGCCCACAAGCCCGCGCCCTCGATGTCGTTGTTGAGGCCGCTGACCTCCCAGCCCCGCGCCTGGGCGAGGGCGGAGAGGTGGCCGGGGAACGAGCCGACGTCGAGGAGCCGCCGGCCCTGCCCCTCCGGCAGGAGCCTCAGCGTGTCCTGGTAGCGGCGGCGGTGGTACTCGAGGTACCCCGCTTCCCACGGCGGGAGGGCCCCCCGGGCGAAGGCCTCGACCTCTCGGGTGATCGCGGCGAGCTCGAGCGGGGGCGTGTCGTCCGGCGGGCGAGGCGAGAGCGCCATGCGCCGGCTCGGATCCCTACGGGAGGTCGAGGAGCAGGAGGTCTGCCGAGCGCGTGCCCTTCAGGCTCACCACCGGCTCGCCCTGCAGGCGCACCGCATCGCCGGTCTCGAGCGAATGCTCGCCGAGCGTGGCGGTGCCGCCGATGACGAAGAGGTACGCGCGGCGGCGGGGAGAGACCTCGTGGGTGACGGCCTCGCCGGGGCCGAGCTTGAGCCGGTAGATGGTGGCCGCCTGACCGATCGGGAGCGCGCCCGGGAGCCCTTCGCCCGAGGCCAGCGCGATCCGCGGGCCGCGCCCCGCCTCGTGGGCGAACGCCGCCTGGGCCCAGCTCGGCCGACCCCCGCGGCGGGTGGGCTCGATCCAGATCTGGAGCAGGTGGAGCGGCACCGTGGAGGAGGGGTTGCGCTCGGCGTGGACGATGCCCGTCCCGGCCGACATGACCTGGACCTCCCCGGCCGTGAGCAGGCCGCGATGGCCCTGGTTGTCCTCGTGCTCGAGCGTGCCGGCGAGGACCACGGTCACGATCTCCATGTCCCGGTGGGGGTGCATCGGGAAGCCGCTCCGGGGCTTCACCGTGTCGTCGTTGAACACCCGGAGCGGCCCGAACTGGGTGCGGGTCGGGTCGTGGTAGTGGTCGAACGAGAAGTGCCAGTAGGCCGAAAGCCAGTCGTTCCGGAAGTGGTACCGCTGATCGTGCCGGTCGACGTGAATCATGGCGAGACCTCGGTTTGGGGCCCGCGCTCTCAGGTATCGCACCTGGCCCTCATGCTACACCAGAGGCCGGCCATCGACCATCCGGCCTCGATCTGATCCACCCGCGGCCTCGAGCGGTTTGAGGGGCCGCGGGGTTGATGGTAGTCTGGAACACTCCGGACGTGGAGGGGAGGCGGACGCGTGGCCGAGCGGATGCTGGTGACGGGTGGGGCCGGGTTCATCGGCTCGCATCTGGTGGACGCGCTCCTGCGGCGGGGCGACACGGTGCGCGTCCTCGACAGCCTCCTCCCGCAAGCCCATCCCACGGGGGCGGCTCGGTTCCTCTCGCCCGACGCGGAGCTGATCGTCGGTGACCTCCGCGATCGGGCCACAGTCGACCGCGCTCTGGACGGCGTCACCGGCGTCTGGCACCAGGGGGGAATCGTCGGCAACGGCCAGTCGATGTACGACATCCGACGTTACGTGGACCTGAACGCGCTGGGCACCGCGACCCTGCTGGAGGCCATGCTGGCGCGCCGGGCGCAGTTCCGCCGGCTCGTCATCGCGTCCTCGATGGTCGTGTACGGCGACGGCGCCTATCTCTGCCCGACCGACGGCCAGGTCGCGCGCGTCCAGCGCCCGCTCGAGCGGTTACGCCGGGCCGAGTGGGAGCCGCTCTGCGGGCGGTGCGGCCGTGAGGTCCAGCCGACGGCGACCCCCGAGGATCACCCACTCCACCCGACGAGCACCTACGGCATCACCAAGCGGGACCAGGAGGAGCTCGCCCTGGTCCTGGGCCAGGCCTACGGACTCCCGACGATCGCGCTCCGGTACCTCAACGTGTACGGGTCGCGGCAGTCCCTGTCGAACCCGTACACCGGCGTGGCGGCGATCATCGCGACGCGTCTCCTGAACGGGCGCCCGCCGATCATCTTCGAGGACGGCCAGCAGCGCCGCGACTTCGTCCACGCCGGCGACGTCGTGCGGGCCAACCTGGCCGCGGCCGAGGCGCCCGCCCCCGCGCTCTACCAGGCGTACAACGTCGGAACGGGGCGCTCGGTGACGGTGCTGGAGCTGGCGCGGCTCATCGCCGGCGGACTCGGCACGAGTCCCGACATCGTCCCCAGCGGCGAGTTCCGAGCCGGAGACATCCGCCACTGCTTCGGGGACGTCGCGCGCGCGAAGGCGCTGCTCGGCTGGGAGGCGGAGCGGCGTCTGGAAGACGGCATCGTCGAGCTTCTCGACTGGGCGGCGGGCGAGAAGCCCCACGACTGGACCGAGCGCGCCAACGCCGAGCTCCGCGCGATGCGCCTGATCGGCTCGGGCGAAGTCTCCGGGCGTGGCGGGCCGGGAACGGCCAGCTGAAGGCCGGTGAAGGATTCAATGCGGGACGTGGCGGGGCGGGGGCGACGGCGCGCAGCGGGCTGCTGGTGGGGGGGTTTGGGGGGGAGCGGCAGCGGGCGCTCCCGCCCCAAGCTGAACTGACGGCCCACGCGCGATGACCTTCTCGGTAGGCATCGGGCTGACCAACGAGTGCGACCTCCGCTGTCCCCACTGCTACCGTCCCGACGCGACCCTGGATCGCCTGAGCCTGGTGACCGTCCAGCGCGTCTGCGACGCGATCCCGGTCGGCTCCATGAACCTCGGGGTCGGCGAAAACGGCCTTCACCCGGAATACCGCGCGGTGCTCGACTACCTGGCGGCCCGGGGCATCAAGACCAGCATCACCTCGAACGGCGCCAGCATCGCCTGCCTGAGCGACGCCGAGGTCCGGCGATTCCGGAGCGTGGAGTTCTCGATCGA
Organism: Candidatus Methylomirabilota bacterium; assembly: GCA_036005065.1. Lineage (NCBI taxonomy): Bacteria > Methylomirabilota (SeqCode) > Candidatus Methylomirabilota bacterium. The sequence continues at coordinate 23,906 of DASYQW010000168.1, forward strand.
CTTCCCGACCGAGGCGGCCCACGACGCCTTCCGCGGCGCCGGAAACTGGCGGGCGGTCCAGGCGGGGCTCGCGCGCTGCCAGGGGCTGGGAGTGCCGGTGACGGTGACCACGGTGCTGATGCGGCCCAACGCGCGCGCCATGCCCGGCCTCGTCGAGGTCGCCCGGCGGGTCGGGGCCAACCTCCGCGTCAACGTCTACCAGCCCGCCAAGACCGACGGCTTCACGTTGCCCTACGACGAGTTCTGGGACGCCTTTCGACGCCTGGCCGATTGCACCCGCCTGGTCGCGACCTCCGAGCCCGTCCTGGCCGCCGTCCTCGGGCTCGAGGGGTTCGCCGGCCCGGGCTGCGGGCGCTCGACGGTCCGGGTCGCGCCCGACGGCCGGATCCTGCCCTGCACCTACTGGCCGGCGAGCACGCTGACGGTGGAGAGCCTGGTGGCGCTGGGCCCGGCCATCTTGTCGACGGCGGAGTTCGCAGCCGCCCGGCAGGTGCCCGGGCCCTGCGCCGGCTGCCCGTGTCGGGGCGGCTGCGCGGGTCGGCGCGCGCTCGTCGGCGGCCTGGACGCCGCGGATGTCTACTGCCCGTTCGCCCGTGGGGATCCGCTGCGGCTCGACTGGCCACGCGCGGCGGGCCAGGACCTGCCCAAAGTCGGCAGCGCATGCACGACGGTGGTCGCCCCGGCGTAGGGCTGGTCATCCCGGCCCTCGACGAGGAGGCGGCGATCGGCGCGGTCATCCGCGCGGTGCCGCCGGGGCTCGTGGACGACCTCGTCGTGGTGGACAACGGCTCGACCGATCGGACCGCGGCTGTCGCCCGTACGGCCGGGGCCCGCGTCGTCGCGGAGCCGCGGCGGGGGTACGGCGCCGCGTGCTGGCGCGGCATCCAGGCCCTCCACCCGGAGGTCGCGGTCGTGGCGTTCCTCGACGGCGACGGGAGCCAGGACCCGCGGGAGCTGCCCCGGGTCCTCGACCCCATCCGGGAGGATCGGGCCGACCTCGTCCTCGGCGTCCGCCGGTACGACGCCGGCGCCGAGCATCCGCGCCACGCGATCCTCGGGACTCGCGCCGTCGCGCTCGTGCTCCGCTGGCGGTGTGGCGTGGCCGTGCGCGACATCGGGCCGTTCCGCGCGATCCGGCGGGATGCCCTGCTGGCCCTGGGTCTTCGGGATCGAAGCTCCGGCTGGCCCGTCGAGATGGTCGTGAAGGCGGCGCGGCACGGCCTCCGGATCGCCGAGGTCGAGGTGACGCAGCGGCCGCGCCTCGGCGGTCGCTCCAAGGTGGCCGGCACGCTCGGCGGGAGCCTCCGGGCGGGCTGGCGGTTCCTGCGAGTGGCCCTCCGCCAGAGCCGATGAGCCACGAGCGCGGCGCGGGGCCGGCGCGCCTGCCCGTGGCCGTCATGGCGAAGGTGCCGGTGGCGGGCGAGGTGAAGACGCGGCTCTGCCCACCATTGACGCCGACTCAGGCCGCCGGGCTCGCGCGCTGCTTCCTGCAGGACCGGATGGAGCAGATCGCCGGGATCGAGCTGGCCGAGCCCATCCTCGCCTTCACGCCCCCGGAGCGCGAGGCCGAGATCCGCGCACTGGTGGGGCCCGCGACCGGGGTACGGCTCGTGCCGCAGGTGGGCGGCGATCTCGGCGCGCGCCTCGACCGGCTGCTCACCGATCTTCTCGCCGCGCCGCCGGGGGCCGCCATCGCCGTCGACGCCGACAGCCCGACCTTGCCGACCGCGTTCGTGCGCGACGCGTGCCTGGCGCTGCTCGGCGACACGGCGGACGTCGTGGTGGGGCCCTGCGAGGACGGCGGTTACTACCTCATCGGTCTCCGGCGCCCGACCCCCGCCCTCTTCCGGGCCATCGCGTGGAGTACTCCCGCCGTGCTCGAGGAGACCGTCGCCCGCGCCCGTCAGCTCGGGCTCCGGCTCCGGCTCCTCCCCGCCTGGTTCGACGTCGACCGGGGCGAGGACCTGGCCCGGCTGCGGGCGCGCGCGCCGGTGGGCGCCGGCGCGCGTGTGGCGGCGCCGTTCGAGCCGCGGCGGACGCTCCGCTTTCTCGAGGCGGAGCGGCTGTGACTCCCGCGATCCTCACCGGGTGCGCCCTCGTCCTGGCCGCCGCGTTCGGCGCGCTCGCCTGGCTCGGGGACCTGTTCCACGCAGTCCATCCGTTCATCGTCCTGTTCGGGCTCGCCAGCCTGGCGTACGGGCTCGCCGTCGTCCGGGTGGTCCGCCGGCCGCCTACCGGATGGCCGGCCCTGGCCGGGATCCTGGTCGCGGCGGCCCTCTTCCGGCTCATCCTCCTGCCGGCGGCGCCGAGCCTGTCGACCGACCTCTACCGGTACCTCTGGGACGGCCGGCTCGCGGCGGCGGGGGTCAGTCCCTATGGCTACCCCGCCAACGCCCCCGAGGTGGCGGCTTTCCGCGATCCCGTGGTCTACCCGCGGCTGAATCACGCCGACTGGCGGACCGTCTACCCGCCGGGGGCGCAGCTGCTCTTTGCGGGCCTGGCGCGGCTCGCGCCAGGGAGCGTGCTGGGCTTCAAGCTCTTCATCGTCGCCCTCGACCTCGCGACGATCGCGCTCGTCGTCGGGTGGCTCCGAGCGCTCGGGCGCCCGCTCGCCTGGGCGCTCGTCTACGCCTGGCATCCGCTGGTCGTCGTCGAGCTGGCCGGGAGCGGCCACCTGGACGCCGTCGTGCTGGCGACGACCGTGGCGGCGCTCTGGGCGGCCACCCGGGGCCGCGAGGCCTGGGCCGGTGCCTTCCTGGGCGCGGGCGCCCTCGTCAAGCTCTACCCGGTGCTGCTGCTCCCGGCCGTGTGGCGGCGAAGCCCCGGGCGCGCCCTGGCGGCGGCGGCCACCGTCCTCGCCGCGGGCTACGCGCTCTATGCCGGGGAGGGGTGGGCGGTGCTGGGCTCGCTGGCCCGGTACATCTCGGAAGAGGAGTTCAACGGGAGCCTCCGGGCGGCCCTCGAGCTTCTGCTCGGGCCGCTCGGCCCGACGGGGCGCCTGGCCGCGCGCCTGTTGCCGCTCCTCGGCCTGGGTGTGCTGGCTCTCGTCCTCGGACTCTTGGGCCGGGAGATTCCGGTCTGGCGCCGGGCGGTGTGGCTCGTGGGGGGCTACCTCCTGGCGGCGCCCAACCTGTTCCCGTGGTATGCGCTCTGGATCGTGCCACTCATGGCGATGGCGCCCTGGTGGCCCTGGCTCTACCTCTCGTGCGCCGTGGCCCTGACCTACGTCATCTTCGCCCAGCCGGTGTGGACGATCCCCGCCTGGGTGATCGTCGTCGAATTCGGGCCGGTGGGGCTCGGGCTCCTGCTCGCGGCCCGGCCGCGGCTCTGGGGGCCGCGATCGGTCGCGGCTCGCGCCTGGGGGTCGTCGTCGTGAGCGGGCCCGGCGGTCCACCGAGCCCGGAGAAACGGGGACGGATGGCCGAGGTCCCCTGGCAGGCGCGAGCCACGCGGCTCGTCTATCAGAACCAGTGGATCCGCGTGGAGGAGGACCAGGTGGCGCTCCCGGACGGGCGCACGACGATTTACGGAGTCGTGCACTGCGGCGAGTGCGTCGGCGTGCTCCCGTTTCTCGATCCCGAGACGGTGGTGCTGATCCGGCAGTACCGCTACGTGGCCCGCGGGGTCTTCTGGGAGATGCCGACCGGCGGGGTTCATCGGGGGGAAAGCCTCGAGGCGGCGGCGCAGCGGGAGCTGGCCGAAGAGACCGGGTATCGGGCGGGGTCTCTCACCCCGCTGGTCTCGTATCACACCTCGAAAAGCATCCTGGACGAGACGGCACACCTCTTCGTGGCCGAGGCCCTGTCCCCCAGCCTGACGCCCCCCGACGAGACGGAGTTCATCGAGGTGCGTCCGGTGCCGTTCGCCTCGGCGCTCCAGATGGTCGAGACCGGGGAGATCAAGGACAGCATGACGGTGATCGCGGTGCTGCACGCCGCGCTTCGGCGAGGACGCTAGATCATGGGAGGGGGCCTCGACGGCCCCCTCCCAAGCCCTCCCCCAGAACAGGGTTGCGCGGGCGAAGCCCGCGCTCGAAGCGCTGTTAATCCGGCACGCTGCTACACACCGAGGAAGCGCTGCTGGATTGTCGGCTCGCTCCGGAGCGCGTCCGGCGTGCCCTCGAACTGGATGCGCCCCTGGTCCATGACGTACAGCCGGTGTGAGAGCCTCATCGCGACCTCGAGGGTCTGCTCGACGAGCAAGATCGTCGTC
>DASYQW010000169.1 GCA_036005065.1 Candidatus Methylomirabilota bacterium
GGCGGCGCGGCCCTGCTCGAAGCGCGCGATGCGCAGCCCCTCGGCGTGCTCGACCTCGCCCGCGTCGGGCGCGAGCGTGCCGGCGAGCAACTCCAGCAGCGTCGTCTTGCCGCTGCCGTTGGGGCCGATGACGCCGATGCGCGTGCCAGGGCCGATGACGAGGTCGAGATCGCGAACCAGGAGCCGGCCGCCGAGTGACTTCGTGAGCCCGCGGGCGGCGACGAGCCGCCGCGTGCGCCGCTCGCTGCCCGCGAGCTCGATGCCGGCGGCCGCGGCGACGGAGGCGGTGCGCGTCCGGGCGTCGGCCAGCTCCTCGATGAGGCGGCCCGCCGCCTTGATCCGGCCCTGGGCCTTCGTGGACCGCGCCTTGGCGCCGCGGCGGAGCCAGGCGATCTCGCGCCGGACGGTGTTGGCGAGCGACTCCTGGTAGGCGGCCTGGCCGCGGAGGAGCTCGTCGCGCCGGGCCAGGAAGTCACTGTAGCGGCCATCGGCCTCGAAGAGGCCGCGCGGGTAGACGGGGCTCAGCTCGAGCATCCGCGTGGCGATGTGCTCGAGGAAGTAGCGGTCGTGGCTCACCACCAGGCAGGCGCGCGCCTCTACGGTGAGGACCTCTTCGAGCCACAGGATGCCGTCGACGTCGAGGTGGTTGGTGGGCTCGTCCATCAGGAGCACGTCGGGGGCGCCCGCCAGCTCGCGCGCGATGGCGAGGCGCTTCTGCCAGCCGCCGGACAGCGCGTCGACCGCAGCGCGCCCGTCCGCGAAGCCGGCGCGGCCCAGCGTCTGGGCCAGTCGGCCGGGCCGCTCGGCCTCGTCGACGGCCTCGAGCGCAGAGGCGAGCACGTCTAGGACGGTGCGGCCCGCAGGAAAGACGGGGTCCTGCGGCACGTAGCCGAGCATGATGCCGCCGCGGAGCGACCGCGCGCCCCGGTCGGCCGGCTCGAGGCCGGCGAGGATCCGCAGCAGCGTGGACTTGCCGGAGCCGTTGGGCCCCACCAGGCCCGCGCGCTCGCCCTCGAAGAGCCCGAAGGAGAGGTCGTCGAAGAGGCGCCGCGTGCCGTAGGCCTTGCTGACCGACTCGCACCCGAGGAGGAGCGTCCGGGCCATGCGGCGCTATTATACGCAGCGTCCCGCCGGAGGGGCGCCGCGGAGATGCGCTTCCGACTCACGCCTGACGAGCGCCGGCAGCCCGGCGCTCACGTCTTCCGGGGATTGACACGGTCGAGGGGCCGCCAGTAACGTTGGACGCGCCCTCGTCACGCTGGTGTCGAAAGGAACCGGGATGAAGATCAGCGCCTTTCACCTGATGCCGTACCGGGAGCTCCCCTCGGATTTCGAGACCCGCTACGAGTCCGTCTGGGTGACGCCTCCGTGGTGGGAGCTGGCCGACGCCCGCCGGGTGGGCCAGTACTACAACTGGACCCTGGACGAGCTGCTCTACGCCGCCCGGTGCGGGTTCGACGGCATCTGCACCAACGAGCATCACCAGAACGCCTACGGCTTCATGCCCAACCCCAACCTCATGGGAAGCATCCTGGCCCGGCTCACCACGGGCCTGAACGTCGCCATCGTCCAGATGGGCGCCACCCTCCCGACCTCCAATCCCCCGATCCGCGTCGCCGAGGAGTACGCCATGCTGGACTGCATCAGCGGGGGGCGGCTGGTGGCCGGCCTGCCCCTGGGCAGTCCCATGGACGTGAACCTCTGCTACGGCATCACGCCGATGGAGCACCGGGAGCGCTACCGCGAGGCCTTCGCCCTGACGCTCAAGGCCTGGCAGGCGCGCGAGATCTTCCCGTGGAACGGCCGGTACTACCAGCTGGCGAACGTGAACCTGTGGCCCCGGCCCATCCAGCAGCCCCACCCTCCGGTGTGGGTCCCGGGCTCGGGGAGCGTGAGCACCTTCGACTTCGCCGTCGAGCACGACGTGTGCTACTGCTTCCTCAGTTACTCCGGCGCCCGGTCGGCCAAGAGCATGATGCAGGGCTACTGGGAGGTGGCGGCCCGGAAGGGCCGAGACGCCAATCCCTACCGCGCCGGATTCCTCCAGCTGGTGGCCGTCGCCGAGACGGACGCCCGTGCCGAGGAGCTCTACGCGCGGCATGTCGAGTACTTCTATCACAAGTGCCTCCACGTGCCGGGCCCGTGGTTCTCCCCGCCGGGCAACCAGGACTACCAGAGCCTGGTCGCCACCACCCGGAACCCGGTGCGCCGGCCGGAGAACCCCAAGGACCTCCGCTACCGGGACTTCGTGGAGAAGGGGTACGTCATCGCCGGAAGCCCGGCCACCGTGCGCGACCGGCTCAAGGAGGAAGTCGTCAACGGCCTGCACGTGGGGAACCTGATGCTCCTCGTGCAGATCGGCTCGATGCCGCACGAGCTGGTGCTGGAGAACATCGAGCGCCTCGCCCGAGAAGTGCTGCCGCACCTCCGGGGGATCTGGGACGACGAGGGCTGGGTGAACCACTGGTGGCCGCAAGGGCTCCGCGAGACCACGGCGCCCCCCGTGACCGCCTGGGTGTCGGGGGACGCGCGCTGACCTCCACGCGGGAGCGGACCCTCGCCGTCTGGCACAGCCGGATCCGCATGCGCGTCCTGTCGAAAGGCGACGGTCCCCCGCTCGTCTTCTTCCACGGTCCCTGGGGTCTCCAGTGGGATCCGTTCCTGGACGAGCTGGCCGGAAGCTTCACCGTCCATGCGCCCGAGCACCCCGGCACCTCTCCCGGACGGCCGGACGACATCTACCAGCTCGACGGGCTGTGGGACCTGGTCCTCTGCTACGACGAGCTGCTGGAGGGGCTGGGCCTGGAGAGCGCGGCCTTCGTCGGCCACTCCTTCGGCGCGATGGTGGCCTGCGAGGTGGCCGCGGCCTACCCGGGCCGCGCCCGCCGCCTGGCGCTCATCGATCCGCTCGGTCTCTGGCGCGAGGACGCGCCCATCGTCAACTGGATGCTGCTCAACCCCCGAGACCTCCCCGGTCACATCTTCCGCGACCCCGACGGGGACGCCGCCCGGCGGATGTTTGCCCCCGCCCAGGACCCGGAGGCCGTGGCCATGGCGCGGGTTCGGCTCGTCTGGGCCGTGGGCGCCAGCGGGAAGTTCCTCTGGCCCCTCCCCGACAAGGGGCTGAAGAAGCGGATTCATCGCGTCACCGCGCCCACGCTGCTCGTCTGGGGCAAGGAGGACCGCCTGGTGCCGCCCATCTACGGCGAGGAGTTCGCGCGGCGCCTTCCCGGGGCGCGGGTCGAGATCGTTGACCAGGCGGGGCACGCGCCGCATCTGGAGCACCCGGAGGCGGTGGCCCGCCTGGTGCGCGACTTCCTGGGTCAGTAGCTCCTCGGGCCTGACAAGCGCAAGAAGGAGAGCATCATGCATTTGTTCAAGCTGTCCGTCCTCGTGATTCTCGGCGCGGTCGTGCTCGGCGCGACGATGGCGGTGGTGATGCCGCAGGCGGCCCGTGACCGGGTGGCGCTCGCTTCCAGCGGCCCCGAGCCCGGAGACCCCGACGCGGGGCAGCCTTTCCAGGCCAACGTGACGCTGAGCATTCCCGGCCCCGAGACCCTCGGGTCCTTCGCGGTCCCCGTGAACCGGCGGCTGGTCATCGAGCAGATCGCCGTCCGGGCGGCCACCCCGGCCGGCGACATGACGGCCAAGTTCGAGGCCCTGGGCACGGCGGGCGGGACGGTCTTCGGCGGCTGGCTCGTGCTGACCCCGCAAGGGACGTTCATCAGCCACCGGAACTTCTACGGGCTACACCACGTGCGCATCTACGCGCGACCCGGCTCGCTGGTCCGCGTCCGCGCGTCGCGCAACAACCTGACCGGCAGTGGCTTCGCGAACTTCAGCTTCTCCGGCTACCTGCTGAGCCCGCCCGCATGACCCACCGCTGACCGCGGACGGAGCTGTCGACGTGATCGGGCGCACGACCCCGCTCGGCCTCGGATCCGGCGAGGTGAGCTTCGCGGGCGAGACCTAGGTCATTTCGGGGGGGCTCGGAAGACCCCCCCGATGCCCCCCGTCGTGGCGGCGGCGAAGCCGCCGCTCGGAGCGCTGCTCGACGCATGGGCCGCTCGGGGCGAGCTGCCTGGTTACTCCGACACTCCCGCTACGGCGTGGGCGGGCGGATCGCGTCGATCAGGCCGTAGGCGAGGGCCTCCCGGGCGTCGAGGTACCGTCCCCGCTGCATGTCCCGGGAGATCTCCTCGGGCGGCCGGCCCGTGGCCTGCGCGAGGCGAGCCTCGAACCTCCAGAGCCGGTCGAGGTGGTGCTGGCTCTGCGCGGCGAGCCGGTCGGCGGCGCCGGAGAGCTGTACCGTCGGCTGGGCGAGCCGGAAGCTCGCGTGGGGCGAGGCGGAGCGCTGGTCCGCGACGGCCACGACGCCGAGGGCGGGCCCCCCGGCCTGCCCCCGGCAGTGCGCGCGCACCGGCGCGCGGAGCAGGTCGAGGGTGTCGATGAGGACGAAAGCCGCCTCGAGCGTGCCGTCCGGGCTGTCCAGCGAGAGCTCGATGGGCCCGTCGCCGGTGGCGTCCAGCGTCATGAGCTCCGCCGCCGCCCGGGCCGCGACGGCGTCGTCGAGCCGGCCGGTGACGAAGACCATCCGGCGCTCGAACAGCCGCTCCTGCAACCAGGCCGGCGGGCCCCCGCGGCCGGGTGACTCCTCCGGGCGAGGCGCCGGCTCGCGCGTCACCTGTCTCCCCTCGCCCGGAGCTGCCAGTCGAGCCGCCGGCCCAGGGCCGCCGCGTATCGCTCCAGTGTCGTGAGCCGGACGTCGGCCGCCCCCGACTCCAACCGGGCCACCGCGGACTGTGACGTGCCCATGCGCGCCGCCACCTCGGTCTGAGACAGGCCAAGCGTGCGCCGGCGCGCCACCAGGCTCGCCACGAGCTGCCGCCGCCGCTCGGCCATCTCGCGGAATCCGGGGAACGCCGAGCCCTGGCCGCGGGTCATCTCGAATGAGGTATATCACATCCAGTATGGACCGGCAATCGATCGACCGGCGAAGGCGCGCCGGCACCTCGACCGCCGCCCGGACAGCGCGCACCGCACCAGCTCCTCCCCTCCCCACCGAGCGCGGCCAGCGCGGGCAGGCCGAGCGATAGATGATGCCTGTGAGTCAGCCGCAGTATAGACTCCGGGTTGGGGAGGTGCGAGTCTTCCATGACGTCACGGCGGAAGCCGTCGAGGTTCTCGCGATCGTCACGAAAGCCGAAGTGGCGCACGGGCTTGCCGAGCACGGGACGCCCGATGCGCCGGGTGGCGCTCGCTGATTGGTTCGATTATCGTCTGGAGCACCATCCCGACTTTTTGCGCCGGGTGGCCGAGGCGCGGGACGCGCTGAGGAGTGGGCGCGGTGTTCGACTGGAGGACCGGCCATCGTAATCGCCGGTTCTGGTGATGCCGCACTTACCGAAAGCCAGGTTCGCGACTCGTTGTGATCGTCGGTCGCCCGATCCTGCCCTGCCACAGACCGGGGCTGGCGCGGTACGCCCCGGCTGCTGAGCGCTGATGGGCGAACTCAGGTGATGTGGCGATTTCTTCCTCTCGCTGGCGCCGTGCTCTTCGTCGGAGTCGTATGCTGTTGGCGGCCGTGGCTGCAATTCCGTCGGCACGGCACCTGGGGCATCATCCTTTTCCGCTCGAGGAGCCGCGGCCAAAACCTGCGAGACAGCCTGGGTGTGGTGCTGTTCGTGTTCCTCGTCGGGCAAGCCATCATGGCGGCCGGATGGCCCGATTCGCTTTCGCCGCTGGGCGCGGACCGCCGCTCGAGCCCGGAACCCTGGCAAGTCATGGGCGCGGTGCTGTTGGGTGGAGGGGTCCTTCTCCTCGTGACGGCTCAGCTCCACCTCGGCGCTTCATGGCGGATCGGGATCGACGAAGGTGCGAGCCCCGGGCTGGTAACGAGCGGGCTCTACCGCTTTTGCCGAAACCCGATCTTCCTTGCCTTGCTCGTCACCCTGAGTGGTTACACACTGATGCTCCCGACGCGGCTTTCGCTCGGCCTGCTGCTGGGCGCATACATCGGTGTTCGGCAGCAGGTGGCCGCGGAAGAAGCGTACCTGCTGCGGACGTATGGGGAGAGCTATCGCGAATACGCGCGCCGGGTCGGACGGTTTTTGCCCGGACTAGGGAGGTTTCGGTGATTCCGGATCTGCGGGTGAACGCGTAGCCGGGATGGGTATGAGCCTGTTCTCGTCGAACCTTCTCGAGGCCGAGCTTCGGTCGGCACTGGCCCGCGAAGGGGTCTCCGGAGACGCCGCCCAAGACCTCGTGGCTGGCATCACCTGGGTTCATCCGAATCGACCGCTCACCCAGGAATTCGATCGGATCACGACACTGGGCTATCTCAAGGGCGCGGAACTGTGGCACCTTGCATGCGCGTTGTTGCTCGCCCCTGACGGCAGGGACCTCGCGTTCATGACGCTCGACCGGTCACAACAACGCGTGGCCGCGCGACTCGGCTTCTCGTCCGAGATCTGACGCATCCTGATGAGCCCGGGCGACTCGTCATCGGCTGAGTCACCCCGGCGACCCCGAGGTCACTGCGCGGGCATCTGCGGGTCCAGGACGTCGCGCAGGCCGTCCCCCAGGAGGTTGAAGCCCAGCACGGTCACCGCGATCGCCGAGCCCGGCAGGACGGCGATCCAGGGATCGATCAGCATGTACTGCCGGGACGCGCTCAGCATCAGCCCCCACGAGGCCGTCGGCGGCTGCGTCCCCAGCCCCAGGAAGGAGAGCGCCGCCTCCGTGAGGATCGCCGTCGAGAGCGATACCGTGGCCTGGACCAGGATCGGGGCGGCGACGTTCGGGAGCACGTGGCGCAGGACGATCGCCAGGCTGGAGGCCCCGATCGCCCGCGCCGCCTCGATGTAGGGGAGGCGGACCACGGCCAGCGTCGGCCCGCGCGCCACCCGCGCGAAGGTCGGCGAGTAGACGATCCCGATCGCCAGCATGACGTTGGTCAGGCTGGGGCCCAGCACGGCCGTGATGGCAATGGCCAGGACGAGCGGGGGCATCGACAGCAGCATGTCCATGACGCGCATGGCGGCGTCGTCGACGAAGCCGCCGTGGAAACCCGCCACGATCCCCGACGTCCCGCCCACCGCCAGCGCGATCAGGACGGCCAGCACGCCCACGTACAGGGAGACCCGGGCGCCGTGGATCAGCCGGCTCAGCTCGTCCCGCCCGAACTCGTCGGTCCCGGCCAGGTACGTGCCCCCCGGCGGCAGCAGCGGCTTCGCGATCTGAGCCACGGGGTCGTGCGGAGCCAGGACCGGCGCCGCCAGCGCCACCAGTATCACCACCGCCACCGTGGTTCCCCCGATGAGCGCGACGGGGGTCCGCCCGAGCGCCCGCGTCAGTCGGGCGCGGCGCGCCGGCCGGGCCGCCGCGACGCGCGGCAGCGCGACGACGTCCCGGGCGGTATCGGCGTCACTCATACCGGATGCGCGGATCGAGGTAGGTGTACAGGAGGTCCACGCCCAGGTTGATCACGACGAACGTGACGGCGAAGAGCATCACGGTCGCCTGGACGACCGGGTAGTCGCGCTGGTAGACGCCGTTGAGGAGCGTCCACCCCAGGCCCGGCAGCCCGAAGATCTGCTCGGTGATCACGACTCCCCCCAGCAAGTAGCCCATCTGGAGGCCCAGGACGGTGACGATCGGGATGAGCGCGTTGCGCAGGGCATGCCGGAGGAGGACCGCGCGCGCCGACAGGCCCTTCGCCCGCGCGACCTTGACGAAGTCCTGCCCGAGGACCTCCAGCATGGACGAGCGGGTCATGCGGACGACGACGACCGAGAGCCCGAGCGCCAGCGACAGCACCGGGAGGAACATCTGCTGGAGGTTGACCCACGGGTCCGACCACGGGCTCACGAAGATCAGCGCGGGCAGCCAGCCGAAGAGATGGGAAGCGGTGATGATGAGCAGGACGGCGATCCAGAAGCTCGGGACCGAGAGGCCCAGGAGGCCCACGATCTGGACCCCCGTCTTGACCCGCATGCTCCGCGAGACGCTGGCCAGGACGCCGAGAGGGATGCCCACCAGGGTGACGCCGAGGACGGTGAGGAGGGCCAGCTCGATCGTCACCGGCAGGCGGGAGACGAGCAGCTGGGCCACCGGCTGGCCGGAGCGAAACGACCAGCCGAGGTCTCCCCGGAGCATCCCCCGCAGCCAGAGCGCGTACTGCACCGGCACCGGGCGGTCCAGGCCGAACTCCCGCAACACCGCGGTCCGCTGCTCCCGGCTGAGCTGGCCCTCGGTGCCGGCGATGATGTCCACGATGTTGCCGGGCAGCAGGCGCACCAGGAGAAAGATCAGGACCGAGACGCCGAGCAGGGCGACCACGGTCCACAGGGCGCGCCGTGCAAGGTACCGCATGCGTACTCAGCCTGGTTCGAGGCCGCCGTCCCGGGGGGAGGCAGGCCCCGAAGCGTTCGCCGGAGGGCGAACGCCGCGGCTTCGCCGCGGGGGCCGTCGGAAGGGGGGCAGAGCCCCCCTCCGAGTCCTCAGGCGAGCCAGGTCTTTTTCAGGAAGAGCCGGCGCCCCGTGAAGGACTGGGCATACCCCTGGACCTTGCTGGACACCGCCTCGATGTTGAACTTCGCATACCACCACCAGTTCGGGCTCTCCTCGAGCAGGATCCGCTGGGCCTCGTGGTAGAGCCGGCGGCGTTCCGCGTGATTGGAGCTCTGGCGGGCCTCGACGAGCAGGGCGTCCACCCGCGGGTACGGTCGGTCGCAGCCGCCCTTGTTGAGGTCCCCTTTCGAATGGAAGTAGGAGTAGAGGAACCCGTCCGGATCGGGACGGAAGGTGTTGGCGGAGGAGTAGACGTCCGAGCCCTCCTTGCCGCAGGACCGGTTCGACTTGGCGTTCTCGGCCACGAACGCCCCCCACTCCATCTGGGTGACGGTGACGTCGACGCCGATCTTCTTGAGCGACTCCTGGATCACCAGCGTCGCGGCGACGAACTCGGGGTACTGGGGCGAGCACTTGATCTCAACCTTGAAGCCGTTCGGGTAGCCGGCCTCGGCCAGGAGCTTCTTCGCGCCCTCGACGTCCGCCTTGAGGTAGGGCAGGGTCTTGGGGTCGAGGTACCAGTCGCCGTAGCCCGTGGGGACGGGGCCCGAGGGCACCGCGGCGCCGAACGCCGCCTTCTGGATCACCTCGTTGGTGTCCACGGCCATCCGCATCGCCCGGCGGACGCGCGCGTCGCTCAGCGGCTTGTTGAGCACGTTGATGTAGTGGAGGACGACCCAGGCGAACGGGCTCTTCGCGACGGTGATCCCGGGGGCGCCTTCGAGCTGCGCCGCGCCCTGGGCGGACAGGAAGGCGTACTGGATCTGGCCGGCCCGGAGCGCGGCGATCCGGGCGTTCTCCTCGGTCAGGACCTTGAAGGTCATCCCGTCGAGATACGGCAGCGGCTTGTCCCAGTAGTCCGCGTGGCGCGCGTAGACGATCCTGTCTTGCGGCACGTACTCGACCAGCTTGAAGGGACCGGTGCCGATGCCCCGGATCTTCAGGTTCTCCTTCTCGGCCAGCCCCTTCGGGATGATGCCCGCCGCCCGCATGCCGGCGAACGAGCCGACGAGCGGATAGGGCGCGTCGAGGTTCATCTGGACCGTGAGGGGATCGACGACCTTGATCTCCTTGATCGCGTTGAGCCAGCTCACCCACGGCGATGCGGTCTTCGGGTCGAGGACCCGGTCGATCGAGTACTTCACGTCGTCGGCCGTCATGGTCTGGCCGTTGTGGAATTTCACGTTGGGTCGGAGCTTGAAGGTGTACGTCTTCCCGCCGTTGGTGATCTCCCAGCTCTGCGCCAGCGCCGGCACGATGTTGGTCTTCTCGTCGTACATCGTCAGGCTCTCGTACATGTGGTCGTAGGCCTGCACCGACGAGAAGTTGGAGCCCGTGTGGGGGTCCAGGGCGATGGGGTCGATCTCGGCCGCGGCGATCACCGTGCCGCCGTGCCTCGGCGATCCGGTCGTCTGGGCGCGCGCCGGCCGGGCGGTGGCGCCGAAGAGCTCGAGCCCGGCCAGGCCGCCGCCGAGCGCCAGTCCCCCGCCCAGGAGCCCCCGCCGAGTGAGACCCCGATCCGACTCCGATCCCGTCCGTGCCATACGCGGCCCTCCTTTGTGGGTGCTCCGGCACCCGTTCCGCATCCGAGAGATTCCCTGGCTGTGGGCGGCGACACGCCCCACCGCCCCCGGGATGGTGGGGGCCACTCTAGCACAGCGCGGACAGACTGGCGACTCGGGACCGGATGATCTATCCTCGGAGGGTCCCGGGCGCGCGGCGCGGACCGCCTCGCGCGAGAAAGGCGCTCGAATGCCGGAGCCTTCGCCCTTCACGGTCCAGCGCGACGTCCCTCAGGTCATGCGGGACGGAACCATCCTCCGGGCGGACGTCTACCTGCCGAAGGACGGGGGGCCGTTCCCCGCCCTGCTCGAGCGGACGCCCTACAGCAAGGACAACTCGCCCGAGTGTCAGGTGGGCGCCCCGCCGTTCTTCGCCTCGCACGGGTACGCCGTGGTGATCCAGGACGTCCGCGGCCGCTTCGCCTCCGAGGGCCGCTTCGTCCCCTTCCACGACGACGGCTGGGGCCCGACTCGAGACGGCTACGACACGGTCGAGTGGGTGGCCGCCCAGCCGTGGTGCGACGGCCAGGTCGGCACCATCGGCGGGTCATACGCGGGCGCCACCCAGTACCGTCTGGCGCCGACGCGGCCACCCCATCTCCGCGCCATGTACGTGCGGGAGTCGTCGGCCGACTACTGGGCGGAGTGGGTGTACCGGGGGGGCGCCTTCGAGCTCGCCTTCATGCTGGAGTGGACCGTCAAGTGGACCTACAACAACCTGGCCCGTCTGGCGCCGAGCCCCGAGGAGCACGCCCGGCGGAAGGGCATCCTCGAGAAGGCCCTCGGCGATCTCGAGAGCTGGCACCGGCAGCGGCCCCTCCATCCCAACCCGCTGGTCGAGGGCCTGGACGACTGGTTCAACGAGTTCCTGGCCCACCCCGCCGACGGCCCGTTCTGGTGGCGGTGGAACATCACCCACCAACACGCCGAGGTGGACACGCCGATCGTGCATCTCGGCGGCTGGTTCGACATCTTCCTGGCCGGGACGCTCAAGAACTTCGTCGGCCTGCGGGCCAAGGCCCGGAGCCCGGCGGCGCGCGACGCTCAGCGGCTGGTCATCGGGCCGTGGGTGCACGGTCCCTGGAACATGGCCAAGAGCGTCCAGGGCGAGGTCGACTTCGGCGCCGACGCGGTCTGGGACTACAACGCGAAGCGGCTCCCCTGGTTCGAGCACTGGCTCAAGAAGGCGCGCAACGACGTCCAGGACGAGCCGCGGGTCCAGCTCTTCGTCATGGGCGAGAACCGCTGGCGGGCGGCCGAGGAGTATCCGCTACCCGGCACCCGCTACACGCCGTGGTACCTGCGGGACGGCGGGGCCCTCGCCGCGGATGCGCCGGCCGGCGCCGAGTCGGCCGAGGGCTATCGCTACGACCCCGACGATCCCGTGCCCACCCTCGGCGGCGCGACGCTGAACATCCCGGGCGGCGCCTATGACCAGCGGCCGATCGAGGGCCTCGCGGTCCGCTGCCTCACCTACACGAGCGCGCCGCTCGAGCGCGATCTCACCATCGTCGGCGATGTGCGCTGCGTCCTCCACGCCATGTCCTCGGCGCCCGACACCGACTTCGTGGTCCGCCTGACCGACGTCCAGCCGGACGGGTTCTCCCGCCTCCTCTGCGACGGCATCCTCCGCGCGCGCTACCGGGAGTCCGGCGCGCACCCGACGCCTCTCACGCCGAACCAGGTGTACGAGTTGACGGTCGATCTCTGGGCCACGGCCAACACCTTCCGGCGGGGTCACCGGATCCGGGTGGCGGTCACCTCCTCGAGCTTCCCGCGCTTCGACCGGAACCCGAACACGGGCGGCCCGGTCGCCGCCGAAGCGCGCGGCCAGGTCGCGCTCAACACCGTCTTCCACGACGCCCGTCGGCCCTCGCGGATCCTCCTCCCGGTGATCGAGAGCTGAGTACCCGACCGTTCCACGGCGCCCGGTCGCGTGTGCCCAGCTCCCGATTTGCCCCTTGTGCCATATGGCATTATACTAAATGCCAGATGCCTGAGGGGAGGTGGCCGACGATGGTCACGGCGGACCGGATTGTCGAGACGTTGGGGGGACCGCGGGTCCTCAAACGGAAGGCGTCCACGATCGAGGAGCTTCATACGCAGCTCCGGGCCGGCCTGCCCTACTCGGCGCTCGAGGCGGTCGCCTCGGGCTTCAAGATCGGGACAGCGGAGCTCGGCGTCGTCCTGCACGTGCCGCCTCGAACGCTCGCCCGACGGAAGCGTGAGAAACGCCTCCACGCCGACGAATCGGATCGACTCTTCCGCCTGGGCCGGATCGCCGCCCTGGCCGAGGAGGTCCTGGGCAGCCGGGAAAAGGCCATCCGGTGGCTCCACCAGCCCAACCGGGCGCTCGGGAACGCCGTGCCGCTGCGCCAGCTCGACACCGACCTCGGCTCTCGCCAGGTCGAAGACCTCCTCATCCGGATCGCCCACGGGGTCTACAGCTGATCCGCGTCTGGCGGGTCTGCCGCCGGCCGCACGGGACCTTCGACGGCGAGGGCGCCCGGCTGGCCGGAGGGCGCTGGAATCACCGCGGCGTCGCGATGATCTACACCTCGGGTACCCTGTCACTCGCGGCGCTCGAGTACTTCGTTCACCTGGACCCGGGCGAGGCCCCGGCCGATCTGACCGGAATCCCGGCCGATATCCCGGACACGGTCTCCCGCCATGAGATCCGGATCGAGGGGCTCCCGGAAAACTGGCGGAGCCATCCCGCTCCCGGGCGTCTGGCCGAGCTCGGCTCGGAATGGGTGCGGTCCGGCCGGACCGCCGTGCTGGTCGTCCCCTCGGCGGTCGTTCCCCGGGAACCCAACTACCTGCTGAGTCCGACCCATCGAGACTTTCGCCGGATTCGGGTCGGGACACCGGAACCCTTCGGCTTCGATCCTCGGATGTGGAAGCGCTGACGTGAGCGCGCGCTGCGCTCAGCCGGAGAGGGCTTCGACAGCCTCCTCGCTAGAGTCCGAACCAGCCGCGGAACTCGCTCACCAGTCGCCGCTCCTCCGGCTCGGAGACCTCCTTGGTGAGCGGCTTGATGCGGATCGAGATCGTGTCTCCGCTGCCCCACGGCCACCAGGCGGCGGACATGATCACCGGACCGTCCTCGCCCATGACGAAGAGCTCCTGGCCCGCGCGGAGACCCCCGAAGAATCGGGCGGCATCGCGAACGACCGGTGCCGCGACCTCGATGGTCTTGATGTCCCAGTGTCCGGGAAACGTGCGCTCGAGCAGGGCGTGTACCGCCGCGCGGTCGTCCTCCCGGAAGGGCGACAGGGCGGCGTGGAATCGGCCGTCCCACTCCCACTTGAACATCCGCTCGCCACCCTTCACGATGGCTTCGCACGCGGCCTTGAGGCGACTGAGCTCCACGGGTACGTTGGGCATGGCCGGGTCCTCCAGCACGCCGAGGGTAGCGCCGTTACCGCGCCGAATCAAGCCTCACGGCCGGCTAGACCGGCGGCCGCCGCTCGTGCCAGTCGGTGCGGGCCTGAAAGGCGCGCGCCGCCGCCAGGACCCGATTCTCCTCGTAGGCCCGCCCCATGAACTGGAGGCTGGTCGGCAATCCCCGGTCGCCGAAGCCGTTCGGCACGGCCACGGCGGGGAGGCCGGCCCCGTTGCCGATGGCGCCCACGAGGTCGGGCAGGGACCCGCCGGCCGCGCTGCGAAACTCCTGGTCGAGCGGCGAGGCCACCACGGCTCGGCCGGGCGCCACGACGGCGTCGAACCGCGCGAGGAGCCGATCGACCTCGCGGGCCACGATGCCCCGGAGGCGGAGCGCCTTGAGGTAGTCCTTGGCGAGGATCGCGTCGCGGGCGTAGGCCTGGTAGCGGTCCTCGGGCGCCGTGAGCTCGGCGATCACGCCCTGCTCCACGAGGTCCTCGAAGGCGCTGGCCGCCTCGACCTGGAGGATCGTCCGCGTGACCTGCTCGTAGGGGAGATCGGGGAACTCGACCTCCTCGACCGTGCCGATGCGCGCGAGCTCGTCGAGCGAGCGGGCGAAGCTCGCCCGGACGTCGGCGTCGCAGGGCTCCGTCACGCGCGCCGGCACCGCGAACCGGAAGCGCCGGCCCGGGGGATCGGAGGCGTCGTAGCGAAACGGCCGGGCGGTCGTCGTGGGATCGGCGGGATCGGGTCCGGCGATGGCGTCGAGGACGAGCCCGCAGTCGTCCGCGGAGCGGCCGAGCGGCCCGATCTTGTCGAGCGTCCACGCCAGCGCCATCGCCCCGTGGCGACTGACGCGGCCGTAGGTCGGGCGGAGCCCGGTGATCCCGCAGTTGCCCGCCGGCGAGAGGATCGAGCCCCACGTCTCCGAGCCGATCGCGAAGGGCACGAGCCCGGCGGCGACGGCGGAGCCCGACCCGCTGGACGAGCCGCCGCTCCAGGCGGTGACGTTCCAGGGGTTGACGCCCGGTCCCGTGAAGGAGGCGTGGGGCTGGCGGTACCCCATGCCACCGGCCAGCTCGACCATCGCCAGCTTGCCGAGGAGGACGGCCCCGGCGTCCGCCAGCTTCCGGATGACCGTCGCGTCCTCGTCGAAGGTCTGGCCCCGCAAGGGGGCCGCGCCCCAGGAGGTCGGGATGCCGCCGCCGGTGGCCAGGAGGTCCTTGGCGCCGTAGGGGATCCCGTGAAGGAGGCCCCGGTAGCGGCCCGCGGCGATCTCGCGCTCCGCGCGAGCCGCCTCCTCGAGCGCACGCTCCCGCGTCACGGTGACGACCGCGTTGTACTTCGGCCCGAGGGTCTCGAGCCGCTCGAGGAACGTCTCGGCCAGGGCGACCGGCGAGACCCGGCGCGCCCGCACCCACTCGGCGAGCCGCCGCACGGGCACGAACACGGGATCCGGGCTCACGGATCACCCCGGAAGGGCACGAAGGGCGGCCACGGCTCGTCGATGTTTCGAAGCCGCACCGCCCGCAGGGCGCGCGCCTGCGCCACGATCCCCTCGATGGCCTTGCGCACCCCCTCGAGCTGGGCGTCGGTCAGCCGGTCCCCGTACCGCTGGCGCACCAGGGCGAAGAGGGTCTCCACCTCGTCGTCGCGGCGCCCGTCGGGCTCGGCCATCGGCGGCGGCTCAGGTGGCGCGCATGCGCGGGTCGAGGAGGTCGCGGAGCGCATCCCCGACCAGGTTGATGGCGACGACCACGGCGAAGATCGCGAGGCCGGGGAGGAGCGCGACGTGCGGCCGCAGGATGACGAACTGGCGCCCGGTGGCCAGCATGCTGCCCCAGTCCGCCGTCGGCGGCTGGGTTCCCAGGCCCAGGAAGGAGAGACCCGCTGTCGCCAGGATCTTCGCGCCGACGTCGAGGCTGAAGGCCACGATCACGGGCGACAACAGGTGGGGCAGCACGTGGCGGGCGAGGATCGCCGCGTCGGGGCTGCCGAGCGCCCGCGCCGCCTCGACGAACTCCCGGCTGCGGACCGAGAGGACCACGCTTCGCACCAGCCGCGTGTAGAACGGAAACCCGACGATGGCGATGGCCAGCATGGCATTCCGGAGCCCCGGCCCCAGTCCGGCGACGATCGCGATCGCCAGGAGGATGTAGGGAAACGCCATCAGGATGTCGGTCAGCCGCATGACGATCGCCTCGGCCCAGCCGGTATGGTAGCCGCCGACGATCCCGAGCGCCACCCCGACGAGCATCGCGAGGGCGGCCGTCCCGACCCCGGCCAGGAGCGAGATCCGGGCACCCCACACGAGGCGGCTCAGCATGTCGCGGCCAAACTCGTCGGTCCCCAGGAGGTGGCCCGCTGTGAAGGGAGACCGGAGGCGGTTCGGGGTGTCGACCGTGTCGGGATCGACCAGCGGCAGCCAGGGCGCGGCCGCGGCCGCCATCAGGGCGAGGGCCAGAACCAGGACGGCCGCAGCCGCCAGGCGGTTCCGGGCGAACAGCCGCCACGCCGCGGATCCCGCCACGGCACCGGCGCGCGGGCCGGCGGGCCGGGGCCGCGCCTCGAGCGTGTCGAGCCGGGCGCCGATCGCCGCGTCCGCGTCACTCATAGCGGATGCGGGGATCGAGATAGGCGTACAGCAAGTCGACGGCGAGGTTGATGAGGGCGAAGCTCAGGGCCACCACCAGGACACAGCCCTGCACGAGCGGGAAGTCGCGGGCCAGGATGCCCTGGACCATCAGCGTCCCCACACCGGGCCAGGCGAAGACCGTCTCGGTCAGCACGGCGCCGCCGAGGAGATAGCCGGCCTGCACGCCGACCACGGTCACGATCGGCATGAGCGCGTTCCAGAGCCCGTGCCGCACGACCACCGCCCGCTCGATCATCCCCTTGGAGCGCGCCGTCCGGATGTAATCCTGCCCCAGCACCTCGAGCATGCTCGAGCGCGTGAGCCGCGCGACGATGGCCGTCGAGGCGGCGCCCAGGGTCACCGCCGGCAGGATCAAGTGCGCGAGGAGGTCCACCACCCCGCCGCCGCCGTACGGGGCGGACATGCCGGAGGCCGGGAGCCACCCGAGCCAGAGGGAGAAGAGGACCATGAGCACGATGCCGAGCCAGAAGACCGGCATGCTGGCGCCGAAGAGCGACACGACCGCGCTCACGCGGTCGAGGAACGAGTTGCGCCGCGTGGCCGAGGCGATCCCGAGGGCGATCCCGCCGACCGTCGAGAGCAGGAGCGCGCTCCCGGTGAGGACGAGCGTCGCGCGGAACCGGTCGAGCACCTCGCGGAGGACGGGCCGCCTGGTCCAGATCGACCGGCCCAGATCGCCCTGGAGGACGTGGCCGAGCCAGCGGAGGTACTGGATCGGGAACGGCTCGGTCAGGCCGAGCTCGGCGCGCAGGCGAGCCAGGTCCTCCTGGGTCGCCTGCGAGCCGAGCATGATCTCGGCCGGGTCACCCGGCGAGAGGTGGAGCACGAGGAACACGACGACCGACACCCCCGCCAGCACGGGCACGAGGGAGAGGAGCCGCCGGGTGAGATAGCGGCGCAACGCCCGTTCCGGTCCCCGGGACCTACCGGAGGGAGATGGTCTCCACGCGGAGGTCGAAGCTCGGGTGGAGCTTGAGCCCCTGCACCCGTCGCGAGAATGCCGCGATCTGGATCTCGTGGTCGATGAACACCCACGGCGGGTCGTCCACGAGGATGCGCTGGGCCTCCCGGTAGAGCTCGGCCCGCTTGCTCTGGTCGGTCACGCTCCGGGCCTGGTTCAGGAGCTCGTCGAGCCGCGAGTTCTTGTAGAGGGCGCGGTTCGGCCCGGTCGGCGTCCACTGGCTGGAGTGGAGCAAGGGATAGACGACCAGGTCGGGGTCCTCGGCGCCCGCCATCCAGGACAGCGCGAACAGCTCCTGCTCCTTGGAGCGGAGCTTGGCCAGGAAGGCGCCCCACTCCATGGTCTGGAGCGTCACGTTGACGCCCACCGCGCGCAGGTTCGACTGGATGACGGTGGACATCGCCACCGGCGACTGCATGCCGGAGCCGGACTCGGGCACCCACAGGGTCGTCGCGAACCCGTTGGGATAGCCGGCCTCGGCCAGGAGCTTCTTGGCGCGCTCGGGGTCGTAGGGGTACGCCTTGAGCGCCGGGTCCGCTCCCCAGGTGTCGGGCAGGACGGGGCCGCGCGAGACCGCGCCCGTCCCCTTGAGGACGTCGCGGACGATCGCCTCCTTGTTCACCGCGAAGTTCAGCGCCTGGCGCACGCGCTTGTCGTCGAAGGGCTTCTTCTGGTTGTTGATCCCGAGGTACCAGACGTGCGCGCCCACCTGCTTGAGGAGGCCGATCTTCGGGTTGTTCTCGAGCTGGGCGACGAAGTCCGGCGGGACGCCCACGATGAGGTCGAGCGAGCCGGTCAGGAGCTCGGTCAGCCGGGCCTGGTCCTCCACGATCGGGCGAAAGACGACGCGCTCCACCTTGACCGGGTGCTTCCAGTAATTCGGGTTCCGCTCCAGGACCACCCGCTGGCCGCGCTCCCAGCTCACGTAGCGGAACGGCCCCGTTCCCACCGGGTTCAGCGCGTAGTCGGCGCCGTGCTTCCGCACCGCCGTCGGGCTCACGATCGACGCGGCCCCGGCGGCCAGGACGCTCAGGAACGAGGCCCGGGGCTCCTTCAGGACGAACTGGACGGTGTCGTCCGAGACGACCTCGACGGCCTTCACGTTGCCGAAGAAGTAGGCCGCGAAGGGATACTTGCCGAGCTTGTTGAAGGGATGGTCGGGATTGAACTGCCGCTCGATCGAGAACTTGACGGCCTCGGCGTTCAGCGGGGTGCCGTCGTGGAACTGGATCCCTTTCCGGAGCTTGAAGGTGTAGGCGAGCCCGTCCCGGGAGATCGTCCAGGACTCGGCGAGGTTCGGCTCCACCCGGGTGCTCTCGTCGGCGAACGTCACCAGGGTCTCGGCGATGCGCCGGGAGACGCGGTTCGAGTTGAGGTCGGTCACTTGCGGCGGATCGAGGTTCACGGGCTCGGCCACCAGGCCCACGACCAATGTGCCGGCGGCACCCGTCTGAGCCTGCCCCGGCTCGGGGGCCGCACCCAGCGCGATCAGTCCGGCCAGGATCCAGAGCCACGCCTGCTTCATCGTCCCCTCCTTCTCCGCGTCTCGGCGTCCTCTCGGCGAGTGGCGCCATCCTAGCCATCCCGCTGTAGTCTGTCAAACGGCTTCACCGGACAGCCTCTTCCACACGGCGCCGAGCGCCACCTCGCCAGCGATCTGTCGGCGACAAACCCGATACCGGCGTCTCTTGCCGGGCTCACGGGCCTGTCGAGATCCTGACTCTCCGTCAACCCCTGATTCTTGCGGGGGCCACCCCGAACCGGCCGTCGGCTTGCACGAGGTTCCGCCTGGCTCGACCGTCGGGAAAGGAAGGTGGAACCATGAGAAGCGCTGCGATCTTCGCGGTGGCCGCGGCCCTGATGTTCGGCACCACGCCGGCCGCGCTCGCGTCCTCCAACGAGGACGCCGTGTCGGCCACCACCGTCGA
>DASYQW010000170.1 GCA_036005065.1 Candidatus Methylomirabilota bacterium
TCGGCCGCCGGCCCCAGATCGCGCAGATACGCTTCGAGCAGGCCGCGGGCCACGCGCGCGTCCGCCAGGGCGCGGTGCCCCCGGCCCTGCGGGACGCCAAAACGGTGGGCGAGGGTGGCCAGCCGGTGGTTGGGGACGTCGAGCTGGAGCCGCCGCGGTATGGCGCAGGTGTCCAGCACCGGGTTGTCCGGGAGAGGCAGGCCGGCCCGTAGCAACTCGTGGGCCAGCACGCGGATGTCGAAGGGAGCGTTATGGCCCACCAGGGCGGCGCCCTCGATGAAATCCAGGAAGGCGGGCAGCGCCTCGGCCGCCGGCGGGGAACCTGTGACGTCCTGGTTCCGTATGCCATGGACGAGCGTCGCCTCGGCCGGGATGGCCGTTCCCGGATCCACCAGCGTCGACCACTCCCCCTCCACCACGTCGCCGCGGAAGCGCACCGCCCCCAGCTCCACCAGGCGATCCGAGGCGTGAAGCCCCGTCGTTTCGGTGTCGAAGGCCACGAAGGGAATGTCATGAAGGGCCCCGCGTGGCGTCGCGCTTCGCGGATGGAGGACGGCAGCGATGGACATGACAGGAGCAGCGTAGTGGAATCGCCTGCCAGACCGGGTCCGGCCGCGTGGGGCCGTTTGACGCCGCAGGCGCCGGGGCGTAGTCTCGCCGCGGCCTCTCCCCGAATGACTTGCGTTCAGTGCGGCGCCGAGACCGACGAGGCACTGTGTTCCGCGTGCGCTACCCGACCCTCTTCGTCGAAGGCGCCCACGGTCGAAGAGCTCCACGTGACGCCCGCCGGCCCGACCGACCTCCCCGGTCCCGTGGGGAGCCATTTCGCCCCCGGCCAGCGCTTCGGCGACCGCTACACGATCGTGGAAGAGGTCGGCGCCGGGGGGATGGGACACGTCTACAAGGCGATCGACCGCCAGCTCGGCAAGACGGTCGCGCTGAAGCTCGTCCGGCCGGCGGCGGCAGGCCAAGGCCTGGCCCGCGAGCGGTTCCGGCGCGAGCTGTCCCTGGCCCAGGCCGTCACGCATCCCAACGTTTGCCGCGTGCACGACCTGGGCGAGATGGACGGCGCCCTCTACATCAGCATGGAGTTCGTCGAGGGGCAGACGCTCGAAGACCTGATCCAGTCCGTGGGCCACCTCTCGGCCAGGCAGACGGTGGCCCTCGGCCGCCAGGTCTGCGCGGGCCTCCAGGCCATCCACGCGCGCGGCATCGTCCACCGCGACCTCAAGCCCGGCAACATCATGGTGGACCGATCGGGCCACCCCATCCTCATGGACTTCGGCCTCGCGTTCCACCAGGGGCGCGACCGGCTGACCGGAGCCGGATCCGTCCTCGGCACGCTGGCGTACCTGTCCCCCGAGCAGGCTCTGGGGCGCACCACCGACCATCGCTCGGACCTCTTCGCCCTCGGCCTGATCCTCTTCGAGATGCTTACGGGCCGCCGGCCGCCCGGGGACGGCGGGAGCGCCCCGATGGCCCTGCGCGAGGCGGGCGAGCGCTGCCCCGCCCCTAGCCAGCTCGTATCCGAGATCCCCGGGGACCTCGACGCGATCGTGCTGCGATGCCTCGAACGTGAGCCCGAACGGCGGTTCGCGTCCGCCGCCGACCTGGAGGGTGCGCTCACCGCCACCGCGTCGGGCCTGGCCTCCGGGGTGACGAGCCCGCCCCGGCGGCTGGCTCGTCCCCTGCGGTTCGTGCGCGGCTCGACGACGCGATGGGTGGTGGCGGCCGCGGCCGTCGTCCTCGCGGTGGCCGCGCTCTGGGTGTGGCGGCCAACGCCCGGGCCCCCGCCGCCCGGCACCCGGCGCCCCGTCATCGCCGTGCTGCCGCTCGACAACGTGAGCAAGGATCCCAACGACGAGTATCTCGGGGTGGGGGTCGCCGACAGCCTCATCACCCACCTCGCCGCACTTCGGTCCCTCACCGTCGTTTCGCGGTCGGCGACCCTCGAGCAGCGCGGGCGTCCCACGCGCGCGGTCGCGCAAGATCTCGGGGCCACCTATCTCGTCCACGGCGGGGTGCAGCGCGCCGACCGGCGGATCCATGTCACGCTGAACCTCGTACGGCCGGACGACTCGGTGGCGTGGGGTCACGAGTACGAAGGGAGCGTCGACGATCCGTTCACCATTCACCGGCAGGCGGCCGAGGGGTTGAGCGAGGCGCTCCAGCTCACCCTCACCGAGGCCGATCGCGAGCGGCTGGCCCGGGTCCCGACGACCAACGTCGACGCCTTCACCGACTACTCTCGCGCGCGCACCCTGCTCGAGCGGCCCGACGTCCCGGGCAACGTATCCCGCGCCATCGAGACCTTCCAGAGCGCCGTGGGCAAGGACCCTCGCTTCGCCCTCGCCCACGCCGGCCTCGGCGAGGCCTATTGGGTACAGTACCGGGAGACGACGGACGAGGCGGCGGTGGCCAAGGCCTCGAATGCCATCACCGAGGCCCTGCGCCTCGACTCCGAGCAGCCCTTGACCCGCTTCGTCCTCGCCCGGCTGTACGACGGCACGGGCCGTCCCGACCAGGCCATCGAAGAGCTGCATGGGGTCCTGACCCTGCAACCGGGCAACGACGACGCCCACCGGGTGCTGGGCGACATCCTCCTCAAGCAGGGCCGCAGCGGGGAAGCGCTGGGCGAGCTGAAGAAGGCGGTGGACATTCGACCCAACTACCCGGAGAACCAGCGCATCCTCGGCCGCGCCTACTACGACCTGGGACGCTACGCCGATGCCGTCCGCTTCTTCACCCGCTTGACGGAGCTGCAGCCGGACAACTCCCGGGGCTACCAGATGCTGGGCGCCGCCTACCAGGCCAGCGGCGACAATGCCCGCGCCCTCGAGAACTACGAGCGCGCCAATGCCATCCGGCCCGATCCCAAGGCCTACGGCAACGTCGGAATCATCCACTACACGCAAGGAAGGTTTCGCGAGGCGGCCGGCGCGCTGGAAGAGTCCGTTCGCCTCGACCCGAACGGCGTCCGGCAGCTCCGGTACCTGGGCGACACCTACCGGCAGCTCGGCGAAGCCGCCAAGGCGCGGCAATCCTACCTCCGCGCCGTCGGGGTCTGCGAGAGCCTCCTGCGTGTCAACCCCGCGGATGCGGAGGCGCTCTCGCTCCTGGCCC
>DASYQW010000171.1 GCA_036005065.1 Candidatus Methylomirabilota bacterium
CCGACCCCTGGACGACTCGCCGGATCATCGGTGAGCACGCTTCGCTGGCCGGCGATAGTGCGGCAGGCGAGATCCCCGATCCTGGGCGGCCCGCCGCCGTGCCGAGAATTCGGGGGGCTTGACAGGGATCCCAAGATGTACTATTGTACTAGTACAGTATGATGATCAGTGTGCCCAGCGTGTGGACGAGGACAGCCCGATCCCGATCCGCCCGGCAACTGGCGGAGCAGCTCACGTGGCGTCTGCTCCATCCCGGTGGCCGGGTGGGCGAAGCGGCCGCGTCGGCTCCGCCGCGGAGGCGGCCATGAAGGAGGACGGAGCATGACCTTCCCGGTGTCCCTGATCTGGGTGCTCGGAGGATTGCTGGCCAGCGGGTTGGCCGGGCTCGTCCTGAAGCGCGGAGGGTACGGGTTGATCACGGACATCAGCCTCGGTCTCGGCGGAAGCCTCGTCGGGAGCCTGATCCTCGGGCCCTCCGGGATCGTTCCGGAATCGGGGCTCCTCGCGATGGTCGTCGTCGCGTTTGTCGGAGCGGCCGGTGTGATCGTCGTTCAACGCAAGATGTGGCCCACGATCGCCTAGGAGGAGAACCTGGCACCCGAGGGCCGTTTCATTACGGAGGTGCGGGAGGAGAAAGGGGGACGCTTGACAGCTCGGGGTGGGGTTGCGTCCTTGCGGGTTCGATGATCCGGGTCTGTGCATGGTGCGAGGCAGCTCTGGGCGTCGGGCCGCCGCTTGATCGCCCGGGGGTGACGTATGCAGTGTGCCCGGAGTGCTGGACGCGGCGGCCCAGGCCCAGATCGACGGTGAGAGCGGATACCGAATCCAAAGCACCGGGCGAAGTCGACGAGCGGGGGACGGGTAAGGGAGGACGAGTCATGAGCCTCGACATGTTGACGGCCGTTCTGGTGGGGCTGCTTGCCGGCGGGCTCGCCGGGTTCGTCATGAAGGGTGGACCCTACGGGCTCATCGGGGACTTCATCCTCGGCCTCGTGGGAAGCGTCGCGGGGGCCGGAATCTTCCGGGCGCTGGGAGTCCTTCCGGGACCGGGGCTCGTCCCGATCGCTGTGGCGGCGTTCGTCGGAGCGGCCGGCCTGCTCGTCGTCCAGCGGAAGCTATGGCACCGGCCAACGGTGAGGCCCCGGCGAAGGCGATCCGTCGCATCCGGAGCGTGGCGCGTCGAACAGAGGTGAAGGCGAGCCGTTGACCAGCCGGCCGGCGCCACCGGGGTCACCCCCCGTGAGTGACGTGGACACGGAGCGAGGGTGACGCGTTCGATCCGCTGGCGACCTGCCGAGCCGCTCCACCACGCGAATCGGGGACGGCCGCGTCCTCAGCTCCTAGGCCGAGCACGGTCGCGCGCGCCCTCGAGGATCTGAGGCGGAGCGGATGCCGGCCGCTCGCCCCCCGTCCCGAGGCGCCTGAGTCGGCGTGGGCGCAGGGGCGCTCGTCGCCACGGGATCCGCCGCCTGAGACGCCGAGGACGCTCGCGGCTTCTCATCTGGGCGGGGCTTCCGGGCTTGACAGGAGTCCTCGTATGTACTATTGTGCTAGTACAGTATGGTGATTCCAGTGCACCTCCGCGTCGACGCGCACAGCCCGATCCCGATCCGCCGGCAACTGACGGAGCAGCTCAAGCATGTCATCGAGGGCGGCGCCGTCCCGCGAGACCAGGCGCTGCCGAGCATCCGGGAGCTGGCCGGCTTCCTGGGCATCAATCCCAATACGGTCGCGCGGGTCATCGAGGATCTGAAGCTGAGCGGGTACGTGGAAGCGCGGCGGGGAAGGGGCGTGTTCGTCGCCCCGGACCTCCCCGCACGCCCGGCGCCCCATCTCCGCGCGACCTTCCTGAAAGACGTGGTGATCCGGGCCGCGGCGCTCGGGATGACCGCTGACGACTTGGCGGTGGGCGTCTCGACCCTGGTCGGGGTGCGGCCGGCGGCCGTCCAGGGCGCCGTCGAGATCCTCCTGGTGGAGTGCAGCCCGGCGGAGCTCGACTTCTTTGCCCGGGAGCTCGAGTCTCACCTCCCGGTCCGAGTGGACAAGGTGCGTCTCGGCGACCTGGGGACGGCCATACGGCGGAAGAGGCCGCTCAACCGGTGGGGGGCGGCCGTCACGAGCTTCTTCCATCTCCCGGAGGTCGAGCGGCGCCTGGAGGGCGCGGGGATCCCGGTGATCGCACTCTTGGCCGAGGTGCATCTCGAGACCCTTCACCGCCTGGCCCAGCTCCCGCCGGGGACGCGGGTGGGAGTGGCCTCGGCCGAGCCCGAGACCACCCACAACCTGGAGCACTCGATCGCCAATGCCGGCCTCCCGAACATCGTGCTCGTGGGGGCTTGCCCCGCTGAGGGGGCGGCGCTCGGTCGCCTGGTGCGCCGGGTGGACGTCGTTGTTTGCTCCACCCCGGCTGCCGAGCGGGTGCGGCGGCTCGTGGGCTCCGCCGCGGAGGTGATCGTCGACGACCGAGCCCTCGACACGCGAGCCATCGAGATGCTGGCGGCCATCCTGGTGCGCCACGACGGGCAGGGGACGCCGGCGGCCGCGCTTCCCCCGCGGCGCCGGCGCGCCCGGGCCCTCCAGGCCACGCCCCCGGCCGGGCGTCACGCGTGACACGATGACGGGAAGGTGTTCCCCGCCCGGGGTGGAGCCGGGTTCTTCACCGACAACGGGGACCACATGCGACAGTTGAAAGGCTTCAATGGCCTGCGCGAGCAACGCCGGGTGATCTGGATCGAACCAGCGCACGGCTGGGCCGCGGCGCCGGAGGAGATTCTTGCCGCACTCTCGGACGATGGCTTCGAGGAATGCAAGCGTGAGATGACGACGAGCCGGAGTGGTCGCCAACCTGCGGGCGGCCTGTGGCAAGGGGTCGATACCCGAACGGGATCTGTCGCGTCGGCGATCTGGGTGAATCGCTCGGCGTCGCATCACGCCATCGTGTTCGTCGAGGTCGATGGGGAGTCGCTCACGGGCGGCGCGCAGGCTGAAGGGGCGGAACGCGAAGTCTCGCGGTCTCGGCCGGAGGCGCGGAGTCGCGCGGCGGCTCCAGAGGGAGCAGGCGCATGAAGGTGCGAGATCTGGAGTGCTGGCCTCCGACATGGCGAGGGGCTTCCGGCGTATCGGGCAACGGCGCCGACCGCGAGGGCGGCATTTTGACCGCGGTGCGCTGGGATCACAAGAATCAGTCCATCACCCTCACCAGGGAGTACGATGGAGATCGGCACTCCGGACTGCTTGAAGACCAGGTGCGGCCGCTCACGACACTCTATCTCCTGCTCGGGTGGCACGTCGGCCGGGCTCTCGCGAACATCGGGAGCCTGGAGATGACCCCCGAGCGGCGACGTTGAGAGGGGAGCCCATGCGTCGAAGTCGGCCGCGCGAGTTCTGGTGCCCGGTCGTGTCAGAAAGCGTGGTCATTCGGCTGAAGCGGCCGACCGGACTGAGCCGGATGTCCGGCTACTTCGTCCAGTGCAATCAGGCGGACTGTCAGTACGTCGAGGCGAACGAGCCGCCATGCCCGCTGCACGTCGGGATGTTCAGCGACGAGATCGGGGCGGCCCAGGCAGCCCGGGCGGCACGATCCGAGGGCGACAGTGGCTGACGGGGCGCCTCCGGTGCCGGGCTCCGTGCGAATGACCCTCGGTCGCCCGCGCTCGAGCAGCCCCGGCGTCGAGTCCCCTCAGCGAAGGGGCGACAGGATGGCGCAGCGAAAGAAGAAGCAGCTGGTCCGCCTGACCCCGGAAGGCATGCAGGTCGTCCAGGAGCTGCGAGCACGCTTCGAACAGAAGTTTGGCCGCCCGCCGGGCCCCGGGGACGCCGTGTTCTTCGATGCCCAGGTCGACGCCTCGGAACCCATCGACCAGCTTCGATTCGATGCCGCCATCATTGCCGCGATGGAAGCGGCCGGCGTGGGCGCCGCGATCATCCACGCCTATCGGCGCACGGGAATGCTGGTGGGCGAGCACAACGTCACCTCCTACTCCAAGGAAGCGCTCCGGCGCTGGCGGGCGGTGCTCGAGGAGTACGAAGAGCCGGATCCGCCCCTGGACTGATCCGGCGAGGGCCCGGGTCGGCGGCGCCGCGGTCTGAGCGCGCAAAAAGCTTGGGCCGGCCGACGGCGCTCCGCTAGAATGAACCTGCTCCCATGCGGCCCCGGATCGGCCTCGCTCTGTTTCTGTTCTCGGCCCTGATCCTCGGTCCCCGCGCGGTCGCGGCTACTCCCATCTACCTCGAGGTGCAATCCGTGTCGGGGGCGACCCTGGGCCAGCTCGCCGGCGTCATCGAGGACCGCGTGACCTATTTCCCGCTGGCCGACATCGCGCGGGTGGCCCGCGGGAAGGTGCGCCGGGCGCCGAGCGGTGACCGCGCCACGCTCGAGGTCCGCGGGAGGACGCTCGAGGTCCAGCGCGACAGCCCGCGGGCGCGCCTGCAGGGCCGCGTGCTGGCGCTCTCGGCCCCCGTGCGGGTCCGGGAAGGGACGTGGGTCGTGCCGGGCGAGGTGCTGGTGCGGGCGCTCCCCGTGCTGGTCGGTGCCGGCGTCCAGGTGGTGGCCGTCTCGGCCCCGCCGCCGCGCCCCGTGCCACGGCCGGTGACCGCCGTGCGCGCGCCGCCGCTGGCGGCCAGGTTGCCGGTGGCGCCACCGACGGCGGCGCCGGCCGATTCCAGGCCGGCACCGTCGGGGGCCGAGCGTCCCGGCGAGGCGGTCGCCCCCGTGCCACCGGCGCCGGAGAGTGAGCCAGCCCCTTCGGCGCCGGTCAGGGCCGGGGCGATCGAGCTGCGGTACCGCTCGTACCCCGCTTACACCCGGGTCGCCCTGGAGGGCACGGCGCCCTTCGAACCGCGGCTGGTCGAGGCGAACGGGGCCCTCGTGGTTCCGCTGGCGGGCCTCCGCGGGCGCGCCCCGCGGGTCGTCCGGGCCGTCCGGGACGGCCTGATCGACTCCGTGGAGCTGACCGAGTCGCGCGGCAGCCCCGCACTGCGTGTCACCTTCGAGCGCGCGCCGGCATCCCGCAAGGTGTACCGCCTGCAGGACCCGCCGCGGCTCATCCTCGATTTCTACCGGGCGGCGCCGGCGACCGCGTCGGGGGCGGCTCCCCGCCCGGCGCTCCACATGATCATCATCGACCCGGGCCACGGCGGCCACGATCCCGGCGCGATCGGGCCGGGCGGGCTTCAGGAGAAGGAGCTCACGCTGGACGTGGCGCGGCGGCTGGCCGCGGTCTTGGAGGCCGAGGTCGGGGCCAAGGTCCGCCTCACCCGGACGCGGGACCAGTTCGTGGCGCTTCGCGAGCGGACGGGGATCGCCAATCGTCACAAGGCGGATCTGTTCGTCTCCATCCACGTGAACGCGGCGCGGGGCGTCACCGCCACCGGCACCGAGACGTATTTCCTCTCCTCGGAGGCGACGGACAACGCGGCCCGAGCCGCCGCGGCGTTCGAGAACAAGGTGATCGAGCTCGAGCCGGACCCGCGCGCGGGCTCGCGAGACCTGCTCCGCTCGATTCTGTGGGACCTCGCGCAGTCCGAGTTCCAGCAGCAGTCGAGCCGGCTGGCCGAGGCGCTCCAGGACAGCTTCGAGCGGGCCCTGCGTCTTCCCAACCGGGGCGTGAAGCAGGCGCCGTTCTACGTGCTGGGCGGCGCCGCGATGCCGGCGGTCCTCGTCGAGATCGGCTTCCTCTCGAACCCGCAAGAAGAGCAGCGCTTGCAGGACGAGGGCTATCGCGACCGGATCGCGCGGGCGCTGGCCGCCGGCATCGCGGCCTACAAGCGCCGCTACGAGCAGAAGGGCGGCGTGGTGGCGGGCCGGTGATTCGACGCGACGGCCGCGCGCCCGAGGACCTCCGGCCGGTGCGCCTGACGCGCCAATACGTGCGGCATGCCGAAGGGTCGGTGCTCGTGGAGGTCGGGGACACCCGCGTCATCTGCACGGCGTCGGCCGAGGATCGCGTGCCGCCGTTCCTCCGCGGCGCCGGGCAGGGGTGGGTCACGGCCGAGTACGGGATGCTGCCTCGGGCGACGTCCACCCGGACGCCACGCGAGGCGGGCCGGACCGGCGGGCGCACCCACGAGATCCAGCGCCTGGTGGGACGCTCGCTGCGGGCGGTGGTCGAGCTCGCGAAGCTCGGCGAGCGCACGATCACCGTGGATTGCGACGTCATCCAGGCCGACGGCGGCACCCGGACGGCCGCGATCACCGGCGGCTTCCTCGCCCTGGCCGACTGCATCCACCAGCTCCAGTCGGGCGGTCGGCTGCTGCAGGATCCGCTCCGCGACGCCGTGGCCGCGACCAGCGTCGGCCTGGTGGCCGGCGGGCCCATCCTCGACCTGGACTACTCCGAGGACTCCACCGCCGAAGTCGACATGAACGTCGTC
This sequence comes from Candidatus Methylomirabilota bacterium, assembly GCA_036005065.1. Classification (NCBI taxonomy): domain Bacteria; phylum Methylomirabilota (SeqCode); species Candidatus Methylomirabilota bacterium. The sequence goes on from DASYQW010000171.1 coordinate 6,373, forward strand.
ATGACCGGGACGGGTCGCTTCGTCGAGATTCAGGGGACCGCCGAGCAGACACCGTTCGACCTCACCCAGCTCGAGGCCCTGCTCACGCTGGCGAAGCGGGGCATCGCGCGACTCCTCGAGCTCCAGCGCCGGATCCTCGCCGACCGCACGACGACGCTCTTCACCCTGCCGTGACGCCGTGGCTCGTGCTGGCCACGGCGAACCCGGGCAAGCGCGCCGAGTTCCAGCTCCTCCTCGCCGGCCTCGGCTACGGGATCCGGGACCTGGCGGACTATCCCGGCATCACGCTCCCGCCTGAGGGCGGGGTCAGTTACGCCGAGAACGCGCTCGCCAAGGCGCGGGCAACCGCCGCCGTCACCGGCGCCGTCACGCTGGGCGACGACTCCGGACTCGAGGTCGACGCCCTCGGGGGGCGGCCGGGTGTCGCCTCGGCGCGCTACGGCGGGCCGGGGGTGAGCGACGCCGCCCGGGTGGCGCGCCTGCTCGCCGAGATGGTCGGCGCCGGCGCGCGCGGGGCCCGCTTCCGGTGCGTCCTGGCCCTGGTGGGGCCGTGGGGGGCCGAGGAGACGGTCGAGGGCGTGGTCGAAGGGCTCCTGGCCGAGACTCCCCGCGGTCACGGCGGGTTCGGCTACGATCCGATCTTCCTGGTCCCCGGGCTGGGCCGAACGCTGGCCGAGCTGACGCCGGCCGAAAAGGCGCGGATGAGCCACCGCGGCCAGGCGGCGGCCCGCGTCCGGCCCATCCTGACCGAGTGGCTCCCGCGAGCCCGCGGGTGGACCCGCCCCGGGTGAGGCCTGCCGGGCCGCCGTCGCGGCGAACGGCGTCGAGGCGCGGCGGCGCGCCGTCCCTCCTCGTGTGCCTGGTGCCGGTGCTCCTCGGGTGGCTCACGCCCTCGGGCGCGAGCGCCGGCGAGGAACCCGCGACGCGGGTCTACCTCACCCTGCGCTACGGGGGGACCGTTCCCGGCCTGCGCGCCGACGACTCCGCCGGGCTCTCCTTGGGAGTGGACCTGGGTCGCTTCCTGAGCGTGGAGCTCGCGGCCGACTTCTACGAGCTGGTCGCCGAGGTGCCCCGCGTCGGGACGGTCGGCGAGTACGGGGTGATGGCGCTCGCGCCCCAGGTCCGCGTCCGGTACCCCCTGTTCGGCGGGCAGCTGGCCCCGTACCTTCTGGCCGGGGTCGGCATCGGCGTCGGCCAGTTCAACGACCGCAAGCCGCCCGGCTTCGGCCTGGCGATCCATGCGGGGGATGACGTCACACCCCTCGGCGTGGTCGGCGGCGGCATCGAGTACTTCCTCGCCGACAACCTCGCCCTCGGGCTCCAGGTCGCCTACGTCATCTCCGGAGCGCAGACGATCGAGGTCCAGGGTCGGCGCCACCCGGTGGAGCTGGAGACCCTGCTGGCCACCGCGAGCCTGCGCGTCCTCTACCCCGAGCGCGAGCCGCGTCCGGCCGGGCTCCCGCGGGGGCTCCTGCCGGCACGCGTCTACGTCGGGGTCCGGATCGGGGGGGCGGTCCCCACGCGCAAGGAGGTGTTCTCGGGTCTCGAGAGCCGCCCGGAGGCGCCGGCCTGGGGCGGGACCCTGAACCAGGTCTTCGGGGTCGCCGTCGGCGCGAACCTGGGCCGACACCTGGGGGTCGAGCTCCCGCTGGAAGGCTACGAGATGAACCTCGCCATGCCCGGCCGACCCGCGCTGGGCGAATACGCGCTGTATCCGATCATTCCGCTGGTCCGCCTGCGCTCGGCCTGGCTGGACGAGAAGCTGGAGCTGTATGGGCTGGGCGGGGTCGGGATCACCTACGGCGAGTTCAACGATGGGAAGCCGGCGGGGGCGAGCCTGGAGATCCGCGGTCGGGACTGGACGGTGGCGGGGGCGCTGGGCGTGGGCGCCGAGTACTTCGTGACGAGCAATGTCGCCATCGGACTCGAGGCGAAGTACGTGGCCTCCCGCGGCCACCACCTCCGGATCGACGGACGGCCCGTCGGCGGCGCCGTGCTGGATTCGGTGCTCGTCTCCTTCGGCCTGCGCGCCTTCCTCGGCGAGCTCGGTCAGTGAGGAGGGGCGCGCATCCCCATCGGTCCTGGCCGCTCCCGTCGCCGGGGCGCGCGCCGGCGCCCCGCTCGGCGGCGCCGATCACAATGCCCCGAACGCGACCCCCTTGTAGATCCAGCCACAGCTCGTCACCACGTCCTGGATCGGCTGCTTGATTTCGCGAGTATCGAAGCGGTAGTGGTACACCCGACCCGGCGCCAGGGTCTCGGTGAAGGCATACGCCGTCCCGAACTCGATCGCGTGCGTTTGCCCTTTGAACGATGTGACCGCCAGCGACAGCCGCGGCACGCCGGCCGACCAGGCGACGGTGTATTCCTGATCCTTCGCCCGGACTCGATGCGCGTGTGGATCGAGCTTCAGATGAACCCGGAAAACCTTGGACAGGCCGGCCTTGGCGAAGACTTCATACCACTGGGCATCCACGATCTTCCATTCAGCGATCAGGTCGACACCCTCCGCGCTGCCGCTGACGATCCGATACGGGGCGGTGGGACGGTTCAGGCCCAGGAGTCCGTCACGCACGTCCTGAATCGACAAGACCGGCGTCCCCGGCGCGGGGCGCTTCGTCGAGGTGAGAAAATCAAAGATCCCCATACCATCCTCCCTGAGATTATAGGGCAGGAAGCGCGCCGCGAATCTCGAGTGCGCCGGCGGCCGCCGGGCCCGTTTCCGGGCGCGTCGGGCCAGGCGGCGGTTGACTCGCGCCGGCCAACCCCGTAGATTGTCGAGCATCGGGGCGTGGCGCAGCCAGGTAGCGCACCTGCCTTGGGAGCAGGGGGTCGGCCGTTCAAATCGGCTCGCCCCGACCATCTTCCACTCCATGCGGAGCCGCCACGCGACTCGGGGCGGCGCGACTTCGGAAGAGAGGACCAGGGATGAGGCGGGTCGGATTCGTCGTGATGACGGCCCTCGTCTGGGCGGCCTGGGTCTCCCCCGCCCACGCCTATAGCTGTCCGATCCTGATCAAGGAAGCGGATGACGCGATCGCCCGGGCCGAGGCGGTGATCGCCAAGGCGAGCAGCGGGGAGGGCCGGGCGGCCGCCGAGCGGGCCCTGGCCGAGGCGAAGCGGATGGTGGCGGAGGCCCGGCGGGACCACGAAGGCGCCAAGGCCAAGGCCGGGCACGCCGTCGCGGTTCGCAAGGCCAAGATCGCGCGGGCCTTTGCCGAGGAGGCCCAAGTCCTCGCCGAGTGACGCGGCCGCCTCCCGACGCCCTCAGGGCTCCGAGCGGAGCCGGGTGGCCTCGGGACCGGCCAGCCGCGTGATCCGGAACTCACCCTCCCCGCCGATCCGCACGGCATAGAGCTCGTCGAAGCCTTCCGTGACCGAGGGCGGCTCCAGCCGCTTGGCCGCCGCGTGGATGGCGACGTCCGGGACCCGCTCGGCACCCTCGCGGCGTCGATTCCGCACGAGGGCCTCCCGCCGCTCCACGTCGAAGAAGTAGCCCACGATCCGAGCGCCATGGGCCCGGCCGAGCTCGATGAGGCGACCGCGCTCGGTGGCGGTGGGGTTGGTGTTGTCGACCGCCACCGATCGCCCCGCCCGGAGCGCCTCCCCGATGCGCTCCCGCTCACGGCCGCTCCGCTGGCGGCCGCGGCGCAGGAGGTCCTTGCTCACCTGCACGTGAGTCGCCGCGAGCCGCTGCCGGAAGAACGTGGTCTTGCCGGACGCCGGAAGGCCGATCAGGATCGCGAGCTCCATGCCTCCATTATGCGGCGCGGCCGTTCGCCGACCCGCCGCTCAGTAGGCGAGGAAGCTCGTGTCCAGGGGGTCCATGTCTCAGAGCGTCATCGCTGGGGACTCGCCTGGATGCGCTGTACCAAGAGGGGGCGCCCCGACGCGGAGTAGGCCGCCACTTCGATCTGGTGACGGCCTCCGGGCGAATGCTTCGGGTGCATCACCTCGACTTCGATCCGCGAAGGCGGCTGAGGAAATCGCGGCAGCTCGAAGGCGACCACCAGACCGCACTCCGGGCAGCGGCGCGAGGGAATCTCGGCCGCCGGCTTCCTGGCCGCCTCGGCGCGCCCCGACGTCTCGGCCGGGCTTCGGCCGTTGTCCCGCAGACCATCCTGAAAGAACCAGGCGGTCGGCCGGCGCTGCCGGCGATCGGCCTGACGCCGATCCGATCTCGGCGCGTTGCCGCCCCGGCGACGTTCCCCGGCGCGGCGCTCGTAGATCAGGTCGACGGCCGCCTCCGGCTTGAAGTTGTGCCGCAGGAATTCGTACAGGTCGCGCTGCCCCTGCTGGACGACGATCAGCCATCTGCGCGTGGTCATGGTCAGCCCTCGATCCGTTGGTCAGCCTGGCTTCGGCCCCGGCGGCGGCCTGCCTTGTTCGCGCGAGCCTTCCGGCCGCCGCACACGTCTCATGACGATTCTACGCCAACCGATCCCGGGGCGCCGCCGCGCCGCCCGTCCCGGGGCCGGGCGTCCGGGCGCCGTGTGAGCGGGCGGGTTTCGTCGTATGCTGGCGCCCATGAGGCTCGCCCGATACTGGGCGCGAGCGCCGGGCGAAGCCACCGGGCCGGACGGCCGCCGCGTCCGCACCGTGGCTCGTGGCTGGTCGAATGAGAGCCTCGAGGCGGCGCGCGAGCTGGCGCGCACCATGGCCCGCCGGATCGCCGAGCGGCTGGCTTCGCCTCAGGCCGAGCCCAGGGCGTACCTGTATGGCGAGCGGCCGTTGCCGGAGCCGATCCTGCGCGAGTTCCGTGGCGGCGCCGGCGACGAGCCTCGGGCGGTGGTCACGCGCAATGTGTACGGCGCGCTCGTCCTCAACGCCCGTGATCTGATGTTCGTCGACATCGATCGCGCCGGCACGCCGAGCGCCGCCGCGCCCGTCGCCGGCATGCTCTCGGGCCTCCGTTCGCTCTTCGGCCAGGCCGCCCCCCCGCCGCCACCGCCGGAGAACGGCGTCGTGGCCGCGATTCAGCGCGTCGCCGAGGCGAACGCCCTGGCCGCCCGCGTGTACAAGACGGCCGCCGGCTATCGAGCCATCGTCACCAGCGCCCATCTCGAGGCCGGCGGCGGGCCGAGCGAAGGGCTGTTCCAGCAGTTCGGCGCCGATCCCCTGTATGTCCGGTTGTGCCGCCTGCAGCAATCCTTCCGGGCCCGGCTGACGCCGAAGCCCTGGCGATGCGGTCTGCGGACGCCGCCCGTCGTCTTTCCCTTCGACGCGCCGGCCGACGAGTCGCGATTCCGCGCCTGGGAGGCCGAATACACCGTGACCGCGGCACGGTATGCGACGTGCCGGTACCTGACGGCGTGTGGAGCCGCCCCGGTCGTCCCCGACTTCGAGGAGTTGATCCGGTACCACGACCAGGAGACCCGGGCCGGCACGAGTCTGCCCCTGGCGTAGCCTCGCCGGCGGGGTCGAATCGTGATGGTGGGTCGCCCGCCAGGCGCCGTGGCGACCGCTTGAAGCGCGCGCGGTCCCTCCCATATAGTCGGCGATCATGAGCGTCAGCATGATCGTGAAGCTCGTGCTGACCCCGCTTCTCATCGCCCTCGCGACCCTGGTCGGTCGCCGCTGGGGCCCGGGCGTCAGCGGCTGGCTGGCGGGATTTCCGCTGACGTCCGGACCGGTCTCCGTGTTCCTCGCGCTCGAACAGGGACCGGAGTTCGCGGCACAGGCGGCGGGAGGGACGCTCCTCGGGCTCCTCTCGATGGCCGTCTTCTGCCTGGTCTATGCCCGCGTGGCCCGTCGGGCCTCGTGGCTCGGGAGCGCCGCCGCCGGTCTCGGGGCCTTCGCGGTGTGCACGGTAGGGCTCGAGCGCATCACGCTGCCGGTGGGAACGGCATTCGCGGTCGTCGCCGTGTGTCTGGGCGGAATCGCGGCCGCCATCCCGACCACGGCGGCGCCGATCCGCCCGAGCGGCCCCCCATCGTGGGACCTCCCGGTGCGCATGGCGGTGGCGGCCGCGCTCGTCGTGGTGCTGACCAGCGCGGCCGCCTGGCTCGGCCCCGGGCTGAGCGGCCTGCTCTCGCCGGTCCCGGCGTTCGCGTTGATCCTCGCGGCCTTCGCCCACCACGCCCAGGGGCCGGGGGCGGCGGCGCAGCTCCTGCGCGCCGTGGTGATCGGATCGTTCGCCTTCGCCGCGTTCTTCGTCGTCGTGGGTACGGGCCTGCTACAGCTCGGGATGGCGGCGACGTATCTGCTGGCCGCTCTCGCCGCCCTCGCCGTCAACGGGCTGGCGCTCGCCGTCGTTCGGCGGATGCCCTGACCGGCGCGGGCGCTTCACCCGCCGCGCCCACCGGAATCCCGCCGCACGACCCGTGATAGCATAAGGCGCGCGCCTGTAGCTCAGTCGGATAGAGCAACGGCCTTCTAAGCCGTGGGTCGGGGGTTCGATTCCCTCCAGGCGCGCCACTCCGCGGCATCGCCGGCCAGCGGGAGCGACGGTTCTCCGCGTTGACAGGGTGGGAGGGCTTCCGTAAGATAGTGCGTCGGAGCCAGGACGGTGAGCGTAGCTCAACGGTTAGAGCACTGGACTGTGGCTCCAGGGGTTGAGGGTTCAAATCCCTTCGCTCACCCCAGCCTCCCCGTGAGGCCTCGCACCTTCCGGAGACGCGCGGGCGAGCGGGGATCAGATAGGGCGCCCGTAGCTCAGTTGGATAGAGCGACGGACTTCGAATCCGTAGGTCGCAGGTTCGATTCCTGCCGGGCGTACCACGATGTGCGTACTGGAACTGGGCGCCTGTAGCTCAGCGGATAGAGCGTCGGACTCCGGATCCGAAGGTCACAGGTTCAAATCCTGTCAGGCGTACCAACACCTCCTCGGGCGGTGACTTTCCGACGCGAGCCGTTAGCTCAACTGGCAGAGCAACTGACTCTTAATCAGTAGGTTGGAGGTTCGACTCCTCCACGGCTCACCAATCGAATCGGGCACTTCGGGGGCACCCGGGGTGCCCGATTCCGTTTTGGTGCCATAGCGGTGCCATAAAACATCCGACGGGGCCTCGGATGGCGGGCCGGGCGGTGCCAGCCGGTCCACGGCCTCCCGGGCGGCCGCCAGCCGATCCACCCACGCCTTGTCCCCGCGCGGGAGCCAGTGTGCGTAGTAGAGGAGCGTGGTGGTGGGCTTGCGGTGCCCGAGCTGGGCCGCCACGTAGGTGATCGGCGCGCCTTCGGCGAGGAGATGGGACGCGTAGGTGTGCCGGAGGTCGTACAGCCGAAACCGCGGAAGTTCCGCCGCCCGGAGCACCGCGCGGAAGCGCGCCGCGACGTTCGCCTCGTCCAGCGGCGTCCCGATCTCGGAAGGGAAGATCCACGGGGCCGGTTCCTGCCCCCGCATCAAGGCGTCGGCTTCGAGATCCGTCTGCCACTGGCTGAGCGCCTCCACAAGCCGGGGCGTGAGGTCGACGCGCCGCGCCTCCTCCGTCTTCGTCGCCTTGAGCTGCCCGCCTGACATCGCCCGCTCCACCCGGACCGTCCGGTCGGCGAGGTCGAGGTCCTCCCAGACGAGGGCGAGCGCTTCGCCCGGCCGGAGGCCCGTGTCGGCGAGGGTCAGGAACAACACAGCCTCGCGCCGGGCGAGCTCCTGCCGCGCCACCGCCGCGTAGGCCTCGGCGCAGAAGGTCGCGAGCTGCTCGTAGCTCATCGGACGGATCGCCTGCTGGCGTTCCGCCGCCGAGATCGTGTCCGGCCCCTTGCGGCGCCCTCGACCGGCGCCGTGGGCCGGGTTCGCTAGGAGGAGGCCCTCGTCAACGGCGGACGCCAGGAGCGCGGACAGCGTGGCGCGGATGAGGCGCACGGAGTTCTTGCTGAGCCCATCGGCGCGCTTGCGCGTCAGGAGAGCCTTGATCTGGCCTCGGTGTAACTGCCGGACCTTCAGGCCACCGAAGGCCGGGAGGATGTGGAGCCGGAGGAGCTGCGCGTGCAGGGCCACGGTGCGGGGCGCGAGCGTCGTGGCGAGATCCTGCTGCCATCGAGCGGCATAGGCAGCAAGCCTGATCTCCGGGTCCTCCGGCGTGGGCGTCGCCTGCCGGGATTCCGGGATCTTCGCGGCCAGGAGGTCCTCGGCGGCTTCACGTGTCCGCGCCGCGAGCCGCCGGCGGACGCCCGCCGCGTCGAAGTAATCGACGATCCACCCGGGCCGGTCCTTGCGCTTGTAGATGCCGGCCATGCTGGTCAGCGGCCCTTCCGCCGCCGAAGTGCCCCTCGGGTCATGAGCCGCACCAGCTCAGCCGCCGCC
>DASYQW010000172.1 GCA_036005065.1 Candidatus Methylomirabilota bacterium
CGGTAGACGTACTCCTTGCCGGGCTCCCGCTCGCAGTCGGGGGGGAAGCTCTTCCGCTTGTCGGCGTAGTACCGCACCCGGTGGTCGCCTTCCGACCGGCGGTTGTACGTGACGTAGAGGACCCGCCGCGGCTCGGGGGTCGGGTTGGGCCCGGAGCGGTGCGGCACGAAGGAGTCGAAGAAGACGACGTCGCCGGGCGCGGTCGGACAGGGGACGAAGGACACGTCCGGCAGGTCGTCCTCGGTGAGCGGGGCCCACTCGCGACCGATGAGGCCGCGGCGGTGGTGGCCGGCAGCCAGCTCCAGGCAGCCGTTCTCGGCCGTGGCGGCGTCGATGGCGACCAGCGCCGTGACGAACAGGCGGGCGTACGTGCCCCAGCCGGCCTGCTGGTCCTGGTGCGGCTTGAAGCCGTCCCCGCCCGGGAGCTTGAAGTTGATCTTGTCCTTGAACAGGACGGCCGCCTCGCCGAGCAGCTCGCTCACGCCTCCCCGGAGCTTCGGGCCGTCGAAGAGCGCGCGGAAGCCGGCGTGATAGGGGTAGAAGTTCTCGATCCGGTTGATGAGCCGCCGCCCCGGCTCGATGAGGCTCGGCTCGCCGTAGACCATGTAGGTGCCGGGGACCTCGGGGTAGGCGTGGACCTCGTCGGTCCACGTCCGGATCGCGGCCACCTCGGCCGGGTCGAACAAACCGCGGGCGACCAGGAAGCCGTCGCCCGCGTAGGCGGCCAGCTCGGGCGGAGAGAAGGGCGTCGGCATCGGATCGATGCTCCTTCGGACCCGGGGCTACGGGATCAGCACGACCTTGCCGTAGCTCTCGCGGGCGGCCAGCGCCGCGAGCGCCTTGGCGGCCTCGGGGAGGCGATAGGTCCGGTAGATCACGGGGCGGATGGCCCCCTTGGCGTACAGGGCGAACAGGGCGTCCATCCAGCGGTCCACGAGCGGGGAGCCGCGGCGCTGGTAGAGCCCCCAGTGGACGCCGACCACGCTGATGTTCTTGAGCAGGATGCGGTTGGCGGCGATCGAGGGGATGCGGCCTCCGGCGAACCCGATCACCAGCAGCCGGCCTTCGAGGGCGAGGCACCGGGTCGAGCCGTCGAAGACATCGCCGCCCACCGGGTCGTAGATCACGTCGGCGCCCTCGCCGTCCGTGGTGACCTTGACGCGCTCGACCCAATCCTCGCTCCGATAGTTGATCAGCACGTCGGCGCCGGACTGTCGGGCGATCTCGAGCTTGGCCTCGGTGCCGGCGGTGGCGATGACGCGGGCCCCCATGGCCTTGCCGAGCTGGACGGCCGCGAGCCCGACCCCCCCGGCCGCCCCGTGGACCAGGAGCCACTCGTCGGGACGGAGGGCCGCCCGGTGCTCGAGCGCACAGTAGGAGGTCTGGTAGACGAGACCGAAGGCCGCCGCCTCCTCGAAGCTCATCGCGTCGGGGATCGGGAACACGCCGGCCGCCGGCGCCAGCGCCAGCTCGGCGAACCCGCCCCAGCCGAGCATCGCGATCACGCGCTGGCCGGGCCGGGCCCGGGTGACGCCGGGTCCCACCTGCCGGACGACGCCCCCCACCTCGTGGCCGGGGCTGAAGGGGAGCGGAGGCTTGACCTGGTACTTCCCCTGGACGATGAGAATGTCCGGGAAGTTGCACCCGATCGCGCGCGTCTCGACCAGGACTTCGCCCGGCCCCGGCTGCGGGTCGGGGACCTCCAGATACTTCATGTCGGAGGGCTCACACCATTCGGTCGCGACCATTGCCTTCATGCGTCCGATCCTACTACACGCCGCCGGCCGGCGAGCGCTCAGAATGTCGGTTCGTCTTCATGCCGCGCCCGGCGTGATCACGGTCTTGATCCCATGGCCGGCCGCGGCGTGGGCGAAGCCGTCAGCGATCCGCGCCAGGGGAAAGCGGGCCGTGACCAGCTCGGTGACCGCGAGCTTCGGGAGCAGGGCCAGCGCGCGCGGGAAGGCGGTGCCGCGGCCGTAGGCGCCCTGGAGCCGGAGCTCGCGGAAGTGGAGGTCGTAGAGGTCCGCCGGAATCCGGCTGCCGGCGGGGCTCACGCCGACCAGCTGGACGATACCGCGTGGGCGAGTCGTCGCGATGGCCTGGGCGACTAGCTCCGGCTTGCCGACGGCCTCGCAGGCCACGTCCACGCCACGCTCGCCGGTCAACCGCGCCACCACGTCCGCGAGGCTCTCCTGCACGGGGTCGACCACGACGTCGGCGCCGAGCCGTCGCGCCGCGTCCCGGCGGCGCGCCACGGGGTCCGACAGGATCGTCCGGCCGGCGCCCCGCACCCGCGCGAAGGCGAGGGTGAAGAGTCCCATGACGCCGCCCCCGATCACGAGGACGGTCGCGCCCGGCGGCATGAGGAACATCTCGAGCCCGGCCAGCGCGCAGGCCGCCGGCTCCGTCAGGGACGCCGTGGCGGGATCGAGGCCGTCGGGCAGGAGGTGGACGTTCCGGGCCGGAAGCACGACCCGCTCGGCGAAGCCTCCCACCCGGACGCAGCGGGTGCACTGGCTGTCCCGACCCGCCTGGCATTCGGCGCAGGTCCCGCAGCCGTAGTTGGGCTCGCACGCCACGGCACGCGCGAAGAGGGACTCTCCGACGTCCGGGCCGAGCCCCACCACGACGCCGCTGTACTCGTGCCCGAGGACCTTGGGCGGCGTCGCCGGGAACAGCCCCTGGGTCGCGTGCAGGTCGGAGCCGCAGATGCCGGCGGTGTGGACCTCGACCAGGACCTCGCCCGGGCCCGGCACCGGCTCGGGCACCTCGTCGAGCGTGAAGCGCGTCTCACCCCGCCAGGTCGCCACTCGCATCGCGTGAGCTATGATACCCGAGGACGGGCCCGGTCTTGCCGCCGGGATCCCCGAGGGCTCTCACCATCTCCCCGACACAAAAGGAGCCACCCCCGTGACCGTCCCGACGACCGAGTCCGCGATGTACCAGACGATGCACCGCCAGTCCGACGACCTGCGCCGCCTGCTCGCGACGGGATGGGCGCCCGCCGAGGACGCGGCCGCACGGCTGGCCGGCGCCGAGCGCGTCTTCGTCGTCGGCATCGGCACCAGCTACCACGCGGCCCTGGTCGGCGCCTGGCTCTTCCGGGCCGCCGGCTGCGACGCGCGGGCCGTCCTGTCGTTCGACTTCGCCCTCTACCCCGAGGCCGTCCCGCTGCGCCGGACCGATGCCGTCGTGGTCATGGCCCACACCGGGGTGAAGCGCTTCTCGGCCGAGGCCATGCAGAAGGCCAGCGCCGCCGGCGCGACCGTGCTCTCGATCGGCAGCCTCACCGCCGAGCACCCGGGCTCGCAGCTCGTCCTGCGGACCGTCGAGCGAGAGAAGTCGGCAGCCTTCACCGCCTCGCACCTGGCGGCGATGACGGTGCTGGCGCAGGTGGCGACCACGCTCGGCGAGCGCCGTGGGGTACCCGGAGTGGCCGGCTTCCGGGACGCCCTCGGCCGGCTGCCGGACCAGGTCGCCGAGGTGTTGGCCCGGGAGGCCGAGGTGCTGCCCGTGGCCCGCGAGGCGGTCCACCGGCGGGTCTACGCGGCCGGGGGCGGTCCCAACGAGGCGACCGCGACCGAGGCCGTCATCAAGGTGCGCGAGGCGGCCCAGGGTCAGATCGACGCGCTCGCCCTCGAGCAGTTCCTCCACGGGCCGATCGTGTCGGTCAACGCGGGGGACCTCGCGATCCTCGTCAGCGTGCCGGGGCGGGCCGCGGAGCGAGTGGCCCAGATCGCCGCCACGCTCGACGCCATCGGCGCCCGGCTGTGGCTGGTGGGGCAGGGCTTCGAGCAGGTGCCGGATGCGATGGTCTTTTCACTTCCGGAGGTGCCGGAGCTGCTCTCACCCCTCCTGGCGGTCGTCCCGGTGCAGATCCTCGCCTACCACATGGCGGTGCTCAAGCGGATCGACCCGGACCGCTTCCGCCGCGACGACCCGCGGTACGCGGTCGCCTTCGCTCTGCTGAAGCTCTGACCAAGGTCCGGCGGACAGGAACTGCCGCCGATCGGCCTTCTCCGGCATGCGGTCCTCTCGCGGTGAGCGGAGCTCAGAGCGTGTCGGAGTAATCGGCCGCTGCTGACCCCAATCACGGAATGCGTCGATCAGCCCTCCGAGCGGCGGCTGTGCCGCCGCAAACCCTCCTGGGGGAGGTCTCGGAGGGGGCCGTGGAGGCCCCCTCCGACTCCCTAGACGAACTTGGGCATGAGCCACCGGGGCAGGGCCAGGATCATGCCCGGGAACATGATGATGAGCACCAGCACGACCAGCATCGGCAGCAGGATGATCAGGACGTCCCTGATGGCGTCGCGCACCCGGATGCGGGCGATCGCGCAGTCGATGAGGAGGCAGAGGCCGTAGGGCGGGGTCACGAGCCCGAACGCCATCGAGACGACCCCGATGATCGCGAAATGGATGGGGTGCATGCTGGCCGACTGGGCCAGCGGCTGGAGCAAGGGACCCAGGATGATGATGGCCGGCACGGCGTCGATGAAGCAGCCGATGATCAGAAAGATCCCGGCCATGATGAAGCCGGTGCTGGCCACGCCGACCGCCCAGGGGGCGAGCGCCTGCACCACCGCCTTCGGGATCTGGTAGTAGGCCAGCAGCCACGCGAAGGCCGAGGCGGTGCCGATGCAGAAGAGCGAGGTCGAGGCCAGGCGGGCCGTCTCGTAGAGCACCGCCGGCACCTGGCGGAAGCTCAGCGACCGGTACAGGAACAGGCCCACGAAGAGGGAGTAGAGGACGGCCAGGACCGACGCCTCGGTCGGGGTGACGAAGCCGCCCACCACACCGCCCACCACGATGATCGGCGACATCAAGGCCAGGCTGGCCTGGCCCAGGGATGAGAAGAACTCCCCGATCGTGGCGCGCGTGTACACGGGATAACCGCGCACCCGGGCGTAGACGTACACGGCGACCATCTGGGACAGCCCGACCAGGATCCCCGGGACGAACCCGGCCAGGAAGAGCCCACCGATCGAGACCGACATGACCCCGCCCCACACCACCATCAGGATGCTCGGGGGGATGATGACGCCCATGACCGACGAGCAGGCGGTGATGGCGACGGTGAAGCTCGCGTCGTAGCCCTGGCGCCGCATGGCCGGGATGATGATCGATCCCTCGCCGGCGGCGTCGGCGGTGGAGGAGCCGGAGATGCCGGCGAACAGCATGCTGACCACGACGTTGACCTGGGCGAGCCCGCCGCGGAAGTGGCCCACCAGGGTCCGGGTGAAGGCCATCAGGCGCTCGGTGATGCCGGCCGAGTTCATGATATTCGCGGCCAGCAGGAAGAACGGGACGGCCAGCAGGATGAAGGCGTTGTAGGACTTGGCCATCTCGCTGATGAGGAGGACCGGCGTCAGCCGGTCGTCGAGGATGAAGATCGGGATGCAGGCCAGGCCCAGCGCGAAGGCGACCGGGATCCGCAGCACGATCAGCGCCGCGAACGTCCCGAACATGAGGGCGAAGACCTCACCGGGGGTCACGGCGGCCCGTCCGCAGCTGCCCGAGGGCGGCGGCGACCTTCTCGCCCAGAAAGGCGATCCAGGTCACGCCGGCCAGCGGGTAGGCGACGTGGATCGCGAGCATGTTGAGGCCCGTCAGCTCCGACTCCTGCTGCCAGCCGAAGGCGGCCCAGTCGTAGCCGTAGCGGACGAAGATCAGGGCCATCACGAGCATGAAGGCGTAGACCGTCAGCCTGGCCAGGGCTTCGCCGCGGGCGGTCTTGGGATGCGGCAGCACGTCGACGTCGAAGTGGGTGCCGTCGCGCACGGCGACCATGGCGCCGATCATGATGACCCACATGAAGCAGAAGCGCGCCACCTCCTCGGTCCAGATGTACCGCGGGATCAGCCCGGTGTAGCGGGAGACGATCTGCAGGGTCACCGGAACGATCAGGAGGCCCATGAGGACCGTGAGGAGGGTCTGGAGGACGCGGTAGTAGGCGGCGAGCAGGCGGTGCACGGCACCGGCCTGGCCGGGCGGCGGCAAGGGGTCGCCGGGGGTGAGCCCGGCGACCCCGGGATCTGGCATGAAGAGGCGGGGTCCGCTACTTGACGGCGTTGATGCGGGCCAGGACGGCCTCGGCCCCGATCTCCTTGGCGTAAGCCTGCTTCACCGGCTCGGCCAGCTCCAGGAGCTTGGCCCGTTCCGTGAACGGGTGGGTGCGCAGCTTGCCTTCCTTCTGGAGCCGGTCCAGGCGCTGCTGGTCCTCGGTCGACTCGACCTGGCGGCCGTAGGCTCCCGCCTCCTTCCCGGCCTTCAGGACGGCGGCCTGGAGCTCGGTCGGCAGCTTGCGGAACGTCTTGCCGCTGATGCAGATGGGCCGGATCGTGATGGCGTGCTGGGTCAGCGAGATCTCGGGACCCACCTCGTAGAACTTCATCTGCTCCATCCCGGCGCTCTCGTTCTCGGCGCCCTGGATCACGCCGGTCTGGATGGCGTTGTAGACCTCGTTGTAGGCGATGACGGTGGGCGCCGCGGTGATCGCCTGGAACATGCGGGTCTGGATCGGCGCCCCCATCACCCGGATGCTCAACCCGCGGAGCTCCTCCATGTTGCGGACCGGCTTCTTGGCGATGATGTTACGCACGCCGCCGCCGGCGTACCCGATCAGCATGACGTCGGCTTTCTTGGCCACCTCGTCGGCGATGGGCTGAAGGGCATCGCTGTCCAGCACCTTGTTCCAGTGGGCGAGGTCGCGGAAGAGGAACGGCATGTCCATGAGCGGCGCGCCCTTGGAGAAGGTCGACATGTGCGACGGCGCCACGATCGCGTAATCGACCGAGATGCCCTGGCTCATGTAGGCGAAGTAGTCCTTCTCGAGTCCCAGCTCGCCGTTCCGGTGCAGCACGAAGTTGACCGGCCGGCCGTAGTACTTCTTGACCAGCTCCTCGAACTTGAGAAGGGCCCGGTTGAAGGCGTGGTCGTCGTTGAACTGCACCGCCCCCTTGAGGGCGATCGTCTGGGCGGCGGCTGGCCACGGGGCGGTGGCCACCAGCAGGGTGGTGAGAGCGAGCACGAGGATGACTCGTCCCTGGCGAAGGCTCATGGGTACCCTCCCTCCGGCTCGGGTTGCGTTGGAGGAGCGATGTCGCGTGTCGGACCGTCCCGGGGTGCCGAAAATCTATGCGCAGAGGGCGCGCAAGTCAAGGGGCCCGGCGGCGGGAATCGCGCCTTCCGCCCGCCAGGCGGCGGCTACAGGCCGGGGACCGGCGGGAGGTCCAGCTCTCGCGCGATCGCCCGCAGCGCGTCCGCCGTGGGCCCGTCCAGCGGCATCCCGGCCTGACGCCGCGCGCGTTCTCGCTGGAAGCCCCGCTCGCCCGGCAGGTAGATCTGCTGGACGCCGGGGGCGAGAGTGCAATCCTTGGTCGCCCGGATGAGATCGTCCATCCGCTCGACGAACTCCTCGTAGGGGATGAAGTGGTCGATGTTGATGGCGCCGAGCGCGAAGCTGTCCCGTTCCGGCGTGTCGTGGGGAGCGAACTCGCTGAGCCCTGCCATGTAGGCGCCGCCCATCAGGACCCCGGTGAGGACGTTCACCATGACCGACAACCCGAACCCCTTGTAGCCGCCCAGGGGCAGGAGCGCGCCTCCCTTGAGAAAGCCCCCCTCGTTCACCCGGCTAGGATCCTCGACGGGATTCCCTTCCCGGTCGATGGCCCAGCCGACCGGGATCTTCTCGCCACGGCTGGCGTAGACGCGAAGCCGCTCGAAGGCGATGGCGGCGGTGGCCATGTCCAGCACCACCGGGTGCTCGCTCTTGGCCGGCGCCGCGATGGCGATCGGATTGGTGCCGGTCCTGGCGTCCAGGCCGCCCGGCGGCACCACGAGCGGCACGCCGTTGGTCAGGGCGATGCCGATCATCCGGTGGGGCAGGGCCTTCATCGCGTAGAACTTCGCGCTGCCGCAGCTGTTCGAGTTGCGAACCCCGACCCAGCCGATGCCGATCTCGCGCGCCTTGCCGATGGCCATGTCCATCGCGCGGGTGGCCGCCACGGCGCCGATGCCGTCGTGGGCGTCCAGCAGCGCGGTCGCCGGCGCCTCGCGGACGACCTCGAGCGGCGTGAGGGGATTGGTTCCCCCGTCGCGGATCTTGTGCACCCAGATGGCGCAGAGCCGCATGCCGTGGTCGCCTTCGCCGCGAAGGCTCGCCTGAATCATCGAGTCCGCGGTCACTTCAGCATCGGGACGCGGCACGCCCACGGCCTCGAAGGCCCGGACGGAAAACTCTCGGAGCGCCTCCACGGGGACTCTCACCGCCATCGCGCGCGTGTCCGTCACAGGCCATTCCTTTCGCGATCGCGAGGGTTATCGACAGCGGCCGGCACCGCGCCGCGTGACCGCTCCCACCCTACCTGAAGGCCGTTCCGGCGTGCAAGCGACGGTCGCGCGGGAGCTACGCCGCCGGTGGATCGGGCGTCAGCTCGACGACGAGACCGTTCCCCCAGCCGTATTTCGCCACCGACCGGGCCTGAACCGCCGCGCTCAGCTCGGGCTCCGGCCTGGCCTCGATGATTCGGGCGCGGCCTGTGAACGTGGCGTCCCCGACCCGCCAGCGGACCCGCGGGTCGGCCCTGGCGTTGCGGACCCACTGCGCGCGCTCGCGGTGCTCGGCGATGACGTAGTGGTGCCCGTCGTGCTCGGTGAACCAGATCTCGATCTCGCGCGGCTGGCCGGTGCGGCGTCCGGTCGTCGTGAGGTAGAGGTACAGCGGGTCGGTCTCGGCGTCGCCCGTCACGGATGCGATGACATCCCGGGTTTTCCCTTCCGGCGCGGTGCGCGACGCTCAACCGGGGCGGGAGTAGGAGCCGTCCCGGCCGGCTGATCCCGGGAACACCTCCAGCTCCGTGAACACCCCGTAGTGGTCCGACGGCCACAGCACCCGACCGTCGTCGAGTCGGCCGGGAGAGTTCAGCACCACGCGGCTGGCGAGGACCCGGCCCGGGACCTCCGACCCCGGCATCATGAACACGAAATCCACCCGGCGCGACACCGTCGGGGTCGAGGCATAGACGCGCTGCCACACGGTGGGTCCGGGGTCTCCGGGGTTCGCGGCGCGGAAGGTGTCCACGAACCCGGCGCGCTCGATGAGGGCGCTGATGGCCGTCGAGCCCTCCGTGGCATTGAAGTCGCCCATGAGGACAGTGGGCAGAAGCCCCCGCCGGGCCTGCAGGATGTCGATGACGCGCGGCGCCTCGCAGAAGCCGCGGGTGGTGTGGGTGGAGGCGACCGTCACCCGCCCCCACGGCGTCTCGAGGGTGGCGTAGAGCAGCACCCGGGGGTCGTACCAGCCGTTGCAGCGGGGCAGGTCATATTGTTCCCAGTCGATGATGGGAAACCGGCTGACGATGGCCGGGCCCTCGCTGAGGTTCATGAGCCAGGCCACGAAGCCGTTGAACCACTCGAAGGGAAAGAGGCGGAAGAGAGCGGTTCCGCGCACGTAGTGAAACCCGAGAGCGTCGGCCAGACGGGCGGCCACGTTGCCCCGCCACCGGTTCACCGAGGCTTCCTGCAGCCCGATGATGTCGGGGTCCAGCAGGCGCAGCTCCTGGACGGCCAGCTCCAGGCGGCGGTCCAGGTCCTGCGCGTCGCCGGAAAGTCCGGAGAGGGCGCCGCCGTGGAGGATGTTGTAGCTCACGTACTTGAGGGGAGGCTGGGCCATCGCCGGGGTGCTCCCCGCCAGCGGCAGCAGGGCGAGCAGGAGCAGCCGGATTCCGACTCTCATCATGCCCTGGATAGCCGAGATCGTGCGCGCTTGCAAGAGGGGTCTGATCTCCCGTCAAACGGCCGCCGGCTGAGGCATAATGAGGGGGTGCCGGGAGACCCGATCATGCCATACCTCGACGCCCCGCGGCCCACCATGGATACCCTGGGCCGGCCGCTGCGCAACCTGCGCGTGTCGGTGACGGACCGCTGCAACTTGCGCTGCCAGTACTGCATGCCCGAGGAGGAGTACGCCTGGCTGCCCCGCAAGGACCTCCTCACCTTCGAGGAGATCCGGGAGCTGGTCGGCATCTTCACCGAGCTCGGGGTCGACAAGGTGCGTCTCACGGGAGGAGAGCCGCTGCTGCGCCGGGACCTGCCGACCCTGGTGCGGATGCTCGCCGACACGCCCCGAATCCGCGACCTGGCGATCACCACCAACGGCGTCCTGCTGGCCGATCAGGCCGGAGCGCTCTGCGACGCGGGCCTGCACCGCGTGACCGTCAGCCTCGACTCGCTCCGGCCGGAGCGCTTCAAGGCGCTGACGCGGCGGGACACGCACGACCGGGTGCTCGGGGGCATCGAGGCTGTCCGGAGAGTCGGCTTCCGGGGCACCAAGCTCGACAGCGTGATCATCCGAGGGGTCAACGAGGACGAGCTGGTCGACCTGGTCGAGTACGCCAAGCGGGTGGGCGCCGAAGTCCGCTTCATCGAGTACATGGACGTGGGGGGCGCGACTGACTGGTCGATGGACCGCGTCGTCTCCCGGGCGACCATGCTCGAGACCCTGACCCGCCATTACGGCCCCATCGAGCCGGTCATCGAAGCGAGCTCGGCACCGGCGGACCGCTTCCGTCTGCCCGACGGGACGATCTTCGGGATCATCGCCTCCACCACGACCCCGTTCTGTCGAAGCTGCGACCGGAGCCGGCTCACGGCGGACGGCACCTGGTACCTCTGCCTCTACGCCCAGAAGGGCGTCGACCTCCGGACGCCGCTCCGGGCCGGCGCCCCGCGCGCCGACATCAAGGCCCTCATCGCCTCGACGTGGATCGACCGGCGGGACCGCGGGGCGGAGGAGCGCAAGGCCCTCGAGGCGGGGGGTGTGCGGGGCGTGCTGATCCAGATCGAGGGGCTCCGGCAGGATCCCCGGCTGGAGATGCACACGAGGGGAGGTTGATCAGCCGGCCCTTCGGCCCCACCGGGAAGCCAGTGGCCGTCATCGGTCAGGGAACCTGGCACATGGGTGAGGCCCGCGGCTCGCGGAAGGACGAGGTCGCGGCCCTGCGGCTCGGAATCGAGCTCGGCCTCACCCACATCGACACCGCCGAGATGTACGGCGACGGCGGCGCCGAGCGGGTCGTCGCCGAGGCCGTCGCGGGCCGGCGGGGCGACGTCTTCATCGCGACCAAGGTGCTTCCGTCCAATGCCTCCCACGCCGGCACGCTGCGGGCCTGCGAGCACTCCCTCAAACGTCTCCGCATCGACTACGTCGACCTCTACCTCCTCCACTGGTGGAGCGGCGAGCACCCGGTCGCCGAGACGATGCGCGCGATGGAGGAGCTGGTCGCCCGGGGTCTCGTGCGCTTCATCGGGGTGAGCAACTTCGACGTCGGGCAGATCAAGGCCGCCCAGGCCGCGCTCCGGCGCGAGCGGCTGGCTTGCAATCAGGTCCTCTATCACCTTCGCGACCGCGAGATCGAGAAGGCCGTCCTACCGTACTGCGAGGCGCAGGAGATCGCGGTGGTGGGGTACACGCCGCTGGCCCGGGGCGGCTACATGAGCGGGGCGGCCGCCGAGGTCGCCAGGCGCCACGGCCGGACGCCGCGTCAGGTCGCCCTCAACTTCCTGACCCGGCGCCCGGCCCTCTTCACGATCCCGAAGGCGAGCCGCCCGGACCACGTCCGGGAGAACGCGGCGGCGCTCGACTTCGCGCTGACGGAGGCGGACCTCCGGGCCATCGACGCCGCGTTCTGATCGGCCAGTGGCCGACGCCGAAAAGGAGCCCCGGCATGGATGAGCGCGTAACCAGCACGGCCTCGGGCCTGCGCTACGTCGACCTCGTGGAGGGCACGGGGGCCAGTCCGGCGGCCGGGGATCAGGTGGAGGTCCACTACACGGGCTGGCTCGAGGACGGCACCAAGTTCGACAGCTCGGTCGATCGCCGCCAGCCCTTCGTGTTCCCCCTGGGTCTCGGCCGCGTCATCAAGGGCTGGGACGAGGGGGTCGCGACCATGCGGACCGGCGGCCGCCGCCGGCTGATCATCCCCGCCCACCTGGGCTACGGCGACCGCGGCGCCGGCCGCGCGATCCCGCCCGGGGCGACCCTGGTCTTCGAGGTGGAGCTACTCCGGATCAGCCCCCGCTGAAGCGGCCGGGCACTCCCGGCCGGCCGCGAGGCGTCGCGCCGCTCAACCCTCCCCGAAGAGGTCGATGATCCGGAAGTGCTGGGAGCGGATCGCCGCGCGGCTCGGTCGGGACGAAGCGGAGACGTCACGGGCCGTGGTATGATCCGCGCCGATGGCCGGCAGCCGACCGCTGGAGGGGCAGGTCGCCTGGGTCACGGGATCCTCGCGCGGGCTGGGCCGGGCGATGGCCACCCATCTCGGCCGGCTCGGCGCCGCGGTGGCGGTGCACGGCACGACCCTGACCTCGGCGCGTGCCTTCGGCGAGGCGGAGTCTCTCGAGCAAGTGGCCCGTGACGTGGCGGCCGAGACGGGGAGCCGGGTCGTCGCGGTCTGGGCGGACCTCACCGATCCGACGGCGGTGAAGGCGGCGGCCGCCCAGATCCGGGCGGCGCTCGGGCCGATCGACATCCTGGTGAACAATGCCGGAGGCGACATCGGGCCGGCCGGCGCCATGGGCCCGCGAGGCGGCAAGCCCGAGCAGAACGACTGCGTGTTCATCTCCGTCGAGGACCTCCGGGCCGTTCTGGATCGCAATCTCTTGTCGTGCATCCTGGTCTGTCGCGAGGTGGTGCCCGAGATGATGGAACGGCGCGCGGGCCGCATCGTGAACATCGGCAGTGTGGCCGGGCTCTCCGGCCGGGCCCAGGGCGCGATGTACGCCACCGCCAAGGCCGCGGTGCACGAGTACACGCGGTGTCTGGCCGCGCAGCTCCGCGTCTTCGATATCCCCGTCAACTGCGTCGCCCCGGGCGGGACGCTCTCGCCGCGCTTCCTGGCCACCGGCCAGGCGGATCCCGGGGTCCTGGAGAAGGGCGACGTGCTGGAAGGGTACGGGCGAGCCGAGGACATCGCCCGAGCCGTCGAGTTCTTCGTGACTGCGGCCGGCCGTCACGTCTCGGGCCAGGTCCTCCGGGTCGACGGCGGCGAGCAGACCTGGCCGGCCTGAGGGCGACGGGACCGCCCGCGGGTCAGCTCGCGGAGCGGGGGTCGAGCGCGTCACGGACGGCGTCGCCCAGGAAGTTCAGCCCCAGCACGGTCACGAACAGCGCGGCGCCCGGCCCGAAGACGATCCAGGGGGCCTGCTGGAGGTAGCCGCGGCCGGCGTTGATCATGCTGCCCCAGGAGGCCTCCGGTGGCTGGATGCCAAGCCCCAGGAACGAGAGCGAGGCCTCGGCGAGGATGGCGAACGCCACGCTCAGCGACGCCTGGACCACGATCGGCGTGGCCGCGTTCGGCAGCACGTGGCGCCAGGCGATCCGCCAGCCGGGCGCCCCCAGTCCACGCGCGGCGTCGACGTATTCGCGGGCCTTGATGGTCAGCACCTGGCCCCGCATCAGTCGCGCGAAGGTGGGAGTGTAGACCACGCCCAGGGCGATCAGGACGCCGGTCAGGTCCGCCCCGAGCACGGCGCCGAGAGCCAGCGCCAGCACCAGCGGCGGGAAGGAGAGGACGGCGTCCATCAGCCGCATCACCAGCCCGTCGGTCCGCCCGCCCCAGTAGCCGGCCACCAGGCCCAGCAGGCTGCCGGCCACCGTCGCCATGGCCACCGAGACGAAGCCGGCGACCAGCGAGATCCGCGTGCCCCAGATCACGCGCGAGAGCACGTCGCGCCCGATGTTGTCGGTCCCCAGGAGGTGAGCCCGACCCGGCCGGGCCAGGCTGTTGCCGAGCTCCTGCTTGAGCGGGTCGTAGGGCGCCAGCAGCGGCGCCAGCACCGCCACCCCCAGCGTCACCAGCATCACCACCGCCCCGAACGGCGCCAGCCGGGCACTGGCCGCGCGGCGCAGCAGCATCCAGCGCCGCACCCGGACCGGCCGGGCGGCCGCCATCGCCGGACGCGGAACGGCCGACGCTTGCTCAGCGATATCTGATCCTCGGGTCGAGCCAGCCGTAGACCAGGTCGACCACCAGGTTCGACAGGATGAAGCCGATGGCGATCAGCAGGACCACGCCCTGGACCAGCGGGTAGTCCCGCGCGAAGACGGCATCCACGACCAGACGGCCGACCCCCGGCAGGGCGAACACGTACTCGGTGATCACGGCGCCGCCGATCAGCGTCCCGAGCTGGAGCCCGAGCAAGGTGACGACCGGGATCAAGCTGTTCTTGAGCGCGTGGCGACGGAGGACCATCCGCTCGGACAGCCCCTTGGCCCGGGCGGTGCGGACGTAGTCTTCGGCCAGCGCCTCGAGCAAGCTGGAGCGCAAGGTCCGCGTGATCACGGCGGCCAGCGCCAGGCCCAGGGTGATGGCCGGCAGCGTGAGCGAACGCAGTCCGTTCAGCGGCTCCTCGAAGGGATCGGTGTAGCCGGAGACCGGCAGCCAGCGGAGCGTCACGCCGAAGAAGAAGATCAGCAGGAGGGCAACGAGGAAATTCGGCATGCAGATCCCGAACAGCGCGAACGTGGTGCCGACGCCATCGACCGGCGTGTTGCGGCGAGCGGCCGAGACGATCCCGACGGGGAACGCCACCAGCAGCGCGATGGTCATCGCGAACACCGCGAGCTGCAGGCTGGGCCGGATGCGGCGGCCGACGTTCTCGATGACCGGCTCGCGATTGCGGATGGAGCGCCCGAGGTCGCCCTGCAGGAGCCGTCCCATCCAGGCCACGTACTGGACGGGGATCGGCTGATCCAGCCCGAGCTCCCGCCGGAGGGTCGCCTTCACCGTGGCGTCCACCGACTCCGCCATCATGGCGTCGATCGGATCCCCCGGCGTCAGGTGAATCAGCGCGAACACGCCGGCGGTGACGAGCAGCAGGACCGGGATGGTCGCGATCAGGCGGCGGAGGACGAAGCGGCCCACGATGAGGGATCGTCGGTCAGCGGTCGGCCGTCCGGGCCGGCCTCAGGGCGAAGGAATGCGATCCCGCGCCCGCCCTACTTCAGCCACACGTCCTTGAACCGCATCATCCCGTCCGGGATCGGCTCGTAGCCCTGGACCTTCGGGCTGAAGGCCTTGGGCTCGATGGGGTGGACGATGAACACCTCCGGCAGCTCCTCGTGGAGGATCCGCGTGAGCTCGCTGTAGAGCTTCTTCCGCTCGGCGCGGTCGGAGACCTCGCGGGTCTTGTCCAGGATCGCATCGATCCGCGGGTTGGAGATGCCGGACCAGTTGAGCGAAATGCCCTGGGCGGTCTTGAAGAACTGGAAGGTGTTGCCGTCGGGATCCGGCCGGCCGCTCCACTGGTAGTTGATCAGGTCGAAGTTCTTGTTGTTGCCGTCCGTGAGCAGGGCGGCCGAGTCCACCAGCTTGATCTTCATGGTGATGCCGGCCTCGGCCAGCTGGGCCTGCATCACCTCGGCCTCCTGGACGTTGATGGGAATGTTGTTGGTCGTGATGCTGAAGGTGAAGCCGCTCGGCTGGCCGCCCTCGGCCAGCTTGGCCCTGGCCCTGGCCAGGTCCCGCTTGACCGGCGGGATCGTGCTGTCGTAGGCCCAGCTGGTCGGCGGGATCGGGCCGTTGGACGGGACCCCGACGTTCAGCCAGACGCCCTTCACGATCTGCTCGATGTCCAGCGCGTAGGCGACCGCCTGGCGCAGCGCCTTGTTGTTGAACGGTGGCCTGGTGTGGTTGAGCATGTAGCCGAAGGAGGCCAGCGACGGCACGTCCACCACGACCATGCTCCGGTCCGCCTTGGCCGCCGCCACGTCGCGCGGCTGGATGTAATCGATCACGTCGATCTCGCCGGTCTGCAGGCTCTGCAGCTTGACCGTGTCGTCCGGGATCGGGCGGTAGCGGATCTGGTCGAGGTAGGGCCCGCCGTCCTTGTTCCAGTAGGCATCGTTGCGCTTGAGCAGGATGTGGTCGTCCTTCACCCACTCGATGAACTGGAACGGCCCGGTGCCGGCGCCCTTGGCGTTGCGCTCGAAGTCCGGGCCACGCTCCTGGACGACCTTGGGCGACACCATCATGCCGGCCCGATCGGTCAGCGTGGCCAGCAAGGCGGCGTCCGGTCGCCGCAGGTTGAGCTTGACGGTGTAGGCGTCGACCACGTCGACCGACTCGATGTTGGCGACCTCCCCCTTGCGGACCGACTTCGGCTCCGTCTTCATGCGGGTGAAATTGAACTTGGCGACTTCGGCGTTGAAGTCGGTGCCGTCGTGGAACTTCACCCCCCGGCGCAACTTGAAGACCAGCGTCTTCGGATCCGGCTGCTGCCAGGACTCGGCCAGGCCGGGCTTGACGCCGAGCTTGACGTCCAGGACCACCAGCGGCTCGTAGAGATTGTGGTAAACCTGGCGATCGATCTTGCTGCCCGACAGGTGGGGATCCATGGTGGCCGCCTCGATGTAGAAGCCGACCCGCAGGGTGCCGCCCTTCTTGGGGGCCGACCCCGGCTGGGCCGAGGCGGCCGGCACCCACCGGGGCCCGCCCACCAGCGGGGCCAGCCCGCCGGAGGCGACCGCGCACCACTGCAGGAAGCCGCGGCGGGAGAGGGCTCGGGGGCTCAGATCCGGTTCACTCGATGCCATCGTCGGATCTCCTTCCCTGAAGGTCCCGGGGGGCGGCGTGTTCGGCCAGCGAGCCGAGTATTGCGAGAGCGGGAGCCCCCTGTCAATGGCCCGATCGGCCGGGGCGCGGGCGGCCGGGCGAGGGGCGGCGGCTCGTCAGGTCACGACGTTCTGGGGTCGGCCCTCCAGGAAGGCGATGACGTTGTCGACGACGCCCGCGTTGAGGAGCTCCAGCCCCTCGGGCGTCTGATCGGCGTTGTGGGGCGTCAGCACGACCTGCTCGCAGCCGAGGATCGGATGGTCGGCCGGCAGCGGCTCCTGGTCGAACACGTCCAGGGCGGCGGCGCCGAGGTGCCCCGACCGGAGCGCCGCCACCAGCGCCGCCTCGTCGACGACCGCCCCCCGCGCGGTGTTCACCAGGATGGCGCCCCGCTTCATGAGGCCGAGCTCGCGAGCCCCGATGAGCCCGCGGCTCTCGGGCGTCAGCCGCACGTGGAGGCTCACGACGTCGGCCGCTCGGAGCAGCTCGTCGAGGGCCAGGAAGCGGACACCGAGCGCCGCCGCCCGCTCGGGCGTGGGCGTGAACGTCCAGGCCACGATGTCCATGCCGAGGGCCTGGCCGAGCCGCGCCATGGCCGCGCCGATGCTCCCGGCGCCGACGATCCCGAGGGTCTTCCCGCGCAGATAGACGTTGTCGATCTGCGTCTTCCAGCGGCCCGCCTTGAGCTGGGCCGTCTGGAAGTAGGCGCGCTTGGCTGCCGCCAGCATCAGGCCGAAGGCGTGCTCGGCCACGATGGGGGCCGTCCGGCCCGGAATGTTGCACACCACGATCCCGAGCTCGCGGGCGGCCCGGAGGTCGAAGGCGTCGGTCCCGATGCCGCACACCGTGGCCATGCGGAGCCGGGGCAGGGCCCGCAAGGCCTCGGCCGGCCACTTCACGGCGCCCCGGGTGTTCACGAGACAGACGGCGTCCTTGGCGCGCGCGATCTGCTCCTCGAGCGTGCGGGGCCGGTCGGTGTAGAGGGCGACGTCTCCGTAGCGCTCGAGCCGCGTGAGCTCGGCCGAGCCCTGGATCTGCGGCGGGTCGTCTCCCGGCACGACGATGGTGACTCGCTCGCCCGTGGTCATCGAGTGGCTCCCTCCGGGTCTGCGCCGGGTGGCGCGGTTGGTGCGGCTGTCAACGTAGCACGACGCGGCGGGCGGCGGAAGGACACGGCCTACAGCGCGGCGATGACCCCGCCGAAGACGATGAGCGACGAGCCGATGGTCTTGCTCGGCGTCAGGGGCTCGTGCAAGAGCAGGTAAGAGAGCGCCAGGACGACCGGCGTGGAAAAATTGTCGAGGGCCAGGAGAATGGTGGTGTCGGTCGTCATCGAGAACGCGATCAGGTAGGTGTACTGCGCGACGAAGTACACCAGCACCACCAGGGTCAGGTAGCCGGTCCGGGCGGTCAGCGACGGCACCAGCTCGGTCCGGTAGCGGCGTCGGCACAGGAGATAGACGAGGAAGAGGACGACGCTGAAGCACTGCTGGCCCAGGTTGAAGTAGAAGGCCTGGTGGAAGGCGAGCGGGCCGATGTGGAGCCGCCGCAGCCAGCGGAGGGCCGCCTGCGTCTCGGCGGTCCGCTTGGTGCCGAGGTAACCGAGCACCGAGACGACCGTGAAGAAGACCGCCTGAATCAGGACCAGGAGCCAGAGCCGATGCGGCACCCGCTGGAGTCGGGCCAGCAGGGTGTCGGAGGGCGCTCCCTCGGCGGCGGAAAGCGAGACGCAGACCGTGCCGAGGCACAGGATGAGCATGCCCACGGCCAGAGTCCACTTGAAGGGATCTCCCAGGACCAGGTAGGCGGCGCTCGACAGGAGGACCCCGAACTGGGAGATCGGCACCACCAGCGACAGATCGTAGCCGTCCAGGAGCTTCTCGGACACGATCATGGAGCCGAGAAAGCAGAGCGCGATCACCGCGTAGAGGGGCGTGTCCTGGTAGATGTAGACGTCCACCAGCTCGCGGAGCGCCCGGGCGTCGTGGCCCAAGAGGCGGGTGTGCACGAAATACACGACGAGGAATCCCAGGTAGGCCGTGACGTTCAGGAGAAAGAGCAGGACCAGCTTGTGGGGGAACTCCTTGACCAGGACGTTGTAGAGGCCCAGCGTCGCGATGGAGACGAGGATCAGACCGGTATCGAAGGTCATGGTCGCGCGGTGCGCTGCTCGGCTCGGGAAGAATCCGGCAAGTCCCGCGCCCTGTCAAGAGAATTGCGACCCGTGACACCGGCGACGGCGCGCGGATAATCGCGGCGACTTCGGGGGCCCGACTGAGATCCAGCGTGTCCTGGTCGAGAACTGGGAGCCCGCCGTCGCTCGCTGAAGGGGCTCGGAGCTTTGCGTTCGGCTGGGGGCTGAGCTAAGGTAGGCCTCGTGCCCGAGCCGCCGAAGGAGCCCGCGCCCTGGGAGGTCCTGGACAAGCGCACGATCTACGCGAGCGCCTGGATCAACCTGGCCCAGTGGTCGGTGCGCCTGCCCGACGGACGGGTGATCCACGATCACCACGTCCTCGACTATCCCAACGAGGCCGTGGCGATCATTCCGCTCGGTGACGACGGGCGCGTCCTGCTGATCGATCACTACCGGTTCATCACCGGCACGCGCGGGTGGGAGGTGCCGAGCGGGGGGATCGACGCCGGCGAGTCGGTCACCGGGGCGGCCGTCCGCGAGCTCCTGGAGGAGACGGGGTATGCGGCGGGGGCCTGGGAGGTCCTCGGCCGGTATCATCCGTCGAACGGCTCGAGCAACCAGGTCTTCCACGTCACCGTCGCGCGCCGCTTGGCCCACTGCTCCGACCCCCTCGACGTCAACGAGACACTCGGGCTCCGGTGGTTCACCCCGGCCGAGGTGCGCCGGATGATCGTGGACAACGAGATCCCCGATGGCCTCACGCTGACGGCGCTGGGGTGGGGGCTGATCGCCGGGGTCGTGGGGTGAGGGTGTCCCTGTGAGCCCGGTCGTCGACGCCCACCTTCACGTCTGGGACGCGACCGCCGCCGGAAAGGATCCGGGGCCGATGCGCGTCGGGTACAGCGCGCAGGCGACCGCCTCGGTCGAGCTGTTTCTGGACTACATGGACGAGGCGGGCGTCGAGAAGGCCGTGTTCGTCCAGCCCTGGTTCTATCACTGGGACAACTCCTACATGGTCGACAGCCTTCGGCGCTATCCGGATCGCTTCCGGGGGGTGTGCGTGATCGACCCGCGCGGGCCCGAGGCGCCGGCGGCGCTGCGAGCCTGGCGAGACCGCGGGGCGACCGGGATCCGGTTGCGCGCACTCCGCCAGGGAGAGGGCCCGACCCCGGGCCCCTGGCTCGGGACCGAAGAGACGTTACCGCTGTGGGAGGCGATCGCCGAGACCGGCACGATCGCCTGCGTGCTGGGGGCCGGGCCCGATCTCGCCAGGCTGGCCCCTCTCCTGGCGCGGTTCCCTCCGGTGCGGGTCGTGGTCGATCACCTCAACAACCCGGCGCCGGCCGAGGGCCTCGGGCAGCCGGCCTTCCAGGCCCTGCTCGCCCTGGCCGGCCTCCCGCACGTCTACGTCAAGCTGTCGGGCTTCCACCACTGGTGCCGCGAGCGCTATCCCTACCGGGAGGGGATGCCGTTCGTCGAAGCCGCCCTCCGGGCGTTCGGCGCCGACCGGTGCATGTGGGGGTCCGACTTTCCCCACGTGCTGGCCGGGTGCGGGTACGTCAGGAACCGCCACCTCCTGCCGCGCGAAGCGAGCTTCCTGTCGAAGGCCGGGATGGAAGCGGTGATGGGCGGCACGGCCAAGCGGCTCTGGTTTGACTGACCGAAGCGGATCGCGGTCCTCCTCGGGGCACCTCGCGACGCGGTCCGGGTGCGATCAGAGCCCGCTCGGCGAGGTCAGGGCCAACTGGCCCTGGGTGGGCTCTGCTCAGCAGAACCACGGCTCGGTGAGGCGGGGCGGCCGCCGCCGGCCGGAATCGGGCGGGGCTGTCGCCGGGCGCGCGGGGAGCCCGGCCGCCTCGTCGGCCAAGCGGCGGATCCGGTCGAAGGTCACCGCCGGATCTTCCCCCCGCTCGGCGGCCTCGGCGACCCGGGCCGCCACGGTGTCGTGGAGCGCCTCCATCCGGGCGTCCGGGTGCGTCCAGCGGTAGAAGAAGTCGCGCTCGACCAGCTCGCCGAGGTACGGACGCATGGCCGGGCTCTCGAGCAGGAGCGAGCCGGGCGGGACGAGCAGGCGGATGGAGTACTGGACCGGATCCACGTGGTCGATGAGCCTCTCGCGCTCGACGAAGTCGAGCATCTCCCGATAGTCGTCGAGCGTGGTCCAGGGAGTGAAGGCGACCCAGGTGGGGCGGAGCGCGATACCGGCCGCCCGCACGGCGCGAAGGGCCTCGATCACGTCAGCGCGCGTGTGCCCCTTGTCGAGGTGACCCAGCACGGCATTGCTGAGCGACTCGACGGCCGAGACGATGAAGAGGCAGCCGCGGGCGGCCAGCTCGGGAAGATGCTGCCGGCGCCGGAGGAGATGCTCGATCTTCGCGGTGAAGTCGAAGGTCAGCTGCGGGAACTCGGCATGCATGGCGTCCGTGACGGCCAGGGCATGGCCGGGCCCGTTCAAGAAATCCGGGTCGCCGAAGGTGATGTGGGTCGCCCCCGCCTCGACGAGCTGGCGGATGTCGGCGAGAACCGTCTCCCGCGGGACCGCGAAGAAGCGGCCGCCGTAGACGGGCGGGATCGGGCAGTGGCGGCAGCGATGGAGGCAGCCGCGGGTCGCCTCGACGTACCCGCTGATCTCGAGCCGCCCGTCCCGCTCGAGGCGCGCGTACTGCTTGAGCGACGGGAGGCCGGCCCGGCTCGGCACCGGGAAGGCGAGGCGCGCCAGGGTCGGTCGGGCCGGCGCCCCTGGCCGGCTCACTCCCGGAATCGGCCGCGCGTCGCCGGCCGCCAGGGCGTCACAGAGCTCCACGAGCGCCGGCTCGACCTCGCCGCCGATGACCGCGTCGGCGCCGTGGCCGAGGAGGTAATCCGCGTTGAGCGCGGCGTAGAGGCCGTAGAAGACGATGTGGCCATCCGGGTTCACGGCTCGGACCCGCCGGGCGACCGTGATGCCGAGGCGGAGAGCCGTGTGCATCGGGACCGAGATCGCCACCAGGCGGGCGCGGGCGGCCTTGTCCTCGTCGAACGGCTCCACCGCCACGTCGAGGCTGGCCGGCTTGTAGCCCGCGGCCTCCAGGAATGCGGCCGGCCACGCCACCGCCAGGGGCTGGTGCCCCAGCTCGTAGCAGGCGATCAGCAGGATCGTGCCAGGCTCGCGCATCGCGTCCTCATTCTAGATCATGGGAGGGGGCCTCGGCGGCCCCCTCCCAAACCTCCCCCAGCAAGGGTTGCGGCGGCGAAGCCGCCGCTCGGACGGCTGCTCGGGGTAAAAGGGCATACTCGGTCCCGGGGGCCAGGGGCAGGCGGCGGGGTTACGGGCGCCGGAAGGCGGGGGGCGGCGGGCTCTCGAAGACGATCCGCCGGCCGCTCGGGTGGACGAAGCCGAGCCGGATGGCGTGCAAGCAGACGCGCCGAAGAGGATCGCGCCGGCTCCCGTAGGCCCGGTCGCCGACGATCGGGTGCCCGAGCGCGGCGAGCTGGGCTCGGAGCTGACCCCGGCGTCCGGTGAGGAGCGCGAGCTCGAGCAGTGTCGCGTCTCGATAGCGCTCCAGCACACGATAGCGGGTGACCGCTTCCTTTCCGCGGCCGGCGTCGCGCCGGGAGCGGACGCGCAAGGCCCGGTCCTCGACCAGGTGCGACGTCAGCTCTCCCGCCGACTCTCGGACGACGCCCTCCACGCGGGCGAGGTAAATCCGCTCCGGCGTCCGCCGCCGGAACTGCGCTTGCAACGCCCGCTTCACGGGCAACGACTTGGCAAAGACCAGCAGTCCCGAGGTCTCGCGGTCGAGCCGATGGACGACGAAGATCCGCCGGTCTCCGCGCGTGGCCAGCCAGTCCCGGAGCAGGCGGTACACGGTCCGGCTGCGCTCGGTCTCGGTCGCGATGGTGAGGAGGCCGGCCGGCTTGTCGACGACGAGCAAGTGCTCGTCCTCGTGGACGAGCCGGAGCGGCGCCGGGCAGGGGATGTCCGGCGGTCCGAGCTCGACGCGGGCGTCCGGATCCACCGGTGCATCCCCGCGGCGGAGCACGACCCCGGCGACGCGGACGCGCCCGCGCTCGATCCACTGCTTGAGGCCTCGACCGGAGACCTCCGGGTAGAGGACGCGCAGCCGCTCCCGGAGCCTCATGGACATCCACTCCGGCCGCAGCGTATCACGGCGGTTGTCCCGCGTCCGCGAGTGCGGGACCGGCTATAATCCTCGATGAGGCATGGCAGCCGCGCGCGCGAAGGAGGCCGCATGACCGGCGAGATCCTCGGATCGCTGTACGAGTACGGCGGGTGGGCCAACGAGCGGCTGTTGACGATGGCGACGCAGCTCGCCGACGAGCAGTTCCGGCGGCGCTGGTCGCAGGGATACCAGTCGATTCACGAGACATTCGTGCATCTCCTGAGCGCCGACCTGCGCTGGTTCGCCCGCTGGAAGGAGGAAACACCGCCGGCCCCGCTGGCGCCAGCCGACGTCCCGTCCATCGAGGCGCTCCGGGCGAGGTGGGCGCCCCTGATCGCCGAGCGCCGGGATTACCTCGCCGGGCTGGGGGAGGACGACCTCCGGCACGTCATCCGAGGGAGGACGGTCGACGGCCAGGTGCTGGAGCTCGCGCGCTGGCAGGGGATCCTCCAGTGCGCGAACCACGGCACCCAGCACCGCAGCGAGATCGCCGCGATGCTCACCGAAGCCGGCCACTCGCCGGGCGACCTGGACTACTCGCTCTTCTGCCGCTCACGGCGCTAGGGAATGGGAGGGGGCCTCGACGGCCCCCTCCCAACCTCCCCCGGGAGGGTTGCGCGGGCAAGCCCGCGCTCGGAGTGGAACACCGACCCGCGGCGGCTGGGCGAAGCGTGGCGCG
>DASYQW010000173.1 GCA_036005065.1 Candidatus Methylomirabilota bacterium
GAAGCTGTACTTGACGGAGAGCTCGGGATTGCCGAACCCCGAGCTGCTCCGTTCGTCCGGATCGTTCGGATCGATGAAGTTGTACTCCGCGCCGATGGAGAGCCCGAGATCCGGCGTGATGCGCTTCGAGAACTCGGCGCCGAGCGTCGTCTGCTTCGCCTCCGAACCCTTGATGTGGAGGACGCTGGGCAACGACAGCTCGTCGGCGACGAACGGATCGTCGATCGTCAATGTCGCCGGAAAGAAACGCTTCCCGATCACTCCGTGGGCCCAGACGGGCCCCGCATGTACCACGATCAGCAGCGCCACCCAGGACAGAGAACGAGCGTGTTTCATGCGCCACCTCGCTGGACCGGTCCCTCCGGGCCGCGGAGGGACGCCGGCTGTCGACGACGAGTGAGCCGTGAACGTCAGGCGAGGGCGAGGGGCGCCCGCGGGGGGCCGCGGGTGGAAGTCGGGCCAACGCTGGTCGAAAGAAGCGGGGCGGCCGGCGCGGCGTCGGCCGGCTCGGGGGACGGAGTGGGGGCCGGGACGTCGTCGAGGACGGCGCCGGCGGCCGACGGGCAGTCCGCCGCCGCCAGGAAGCTACACGCCGGCTGCTCGTCCGTGTCGAAGACGTGATGGACCAGGTGGGGGCCGGTCTCGGCGACCAGGAAGACCAGCCAGCCGCCGAAGACGAGGGTCAGCGGGACGCGAAGTCGCGCGCAATGGAAGCGCAGCATGATGCGAATCCCGACCGACCCATTCTGCCACACCATGCGGGTCGCGGGGGAGAATCTCGAGGCCAGGCGGGGCTCACGACTGCGGCCCGTCGTCGTCGTCCTCGTCGGTCTCGGCGCGGTCCGGGGCCCACACGGCCCAGGCGACCATCGCGATGGCCACGATCAGGCCGGCGACGAAGAACCAGGCGACGCTGCTCCCGGGGTGGCCGACGTCCCCTCCCGGGTGGTGGGCCCACGCGGCCCCGGGACCCAGCAGCGCGGGTACGGCACCGGACAGCCACGCGACGCCGCCGGCTTTCCGTCTTCGCCGCGCGACCACGTCCGACATCGATTCCTTCACGGGCTCTCCGGCATGCGACCGAGCTTCGCCCACTATATACGCGGTTTTCCTGCGGCGGAGGCAAAAGTTGACTTCGCCGACACCGGCGAGGAGAATATGACGGCGCGGCAAAGGGCCGGTTGCGCGGGCATGCCGCGGCGGGTCGGGCGCGCAGAAACCGCCCGGGAGCGTCAGGGAGGATGGCATGGAGTTGTCCGAGATTCTCCGTGAGGGCATGACCCGCGGCGCGTCCGACTTTCACCTCAAGCCCAAGCAGCACGCGGTACTCCGCGTCCAGGGCAAGCTGCTGCCGGTCGACGCCTGGCCGCCCATCGAGCCTCAGGATCTCGACAAGATGGGGCAGTCCATGATGACGGCCCCTCAGCGGGAGCGCTACGACCGGGAGGGCGGCGTCGACGTCCAGTACAGCGTGGCCGGGGTGGGCCGGTTCCGCGCCAGCATCTGCCGAGCGCGAGGAAGCACCTCGATCGCCCTCCGTACCGTGCCCTACGAGCTCCCGAGCTTCGACGATCTCAACCTCCCCCCGGTGGTCTCGAAGCTCGCCATGGAGCCGCGCGGCCTCATCCTGGTGACGGGGCCGGCGGGCAGCGGGAAGACCACCACCCTTGCCGCGATGATCCACCACATGAATCAGGCGCGGAACGACCACATCGTGACGATCGAGGACCCTATCGAGTACCTGCACCAGGACCGGAATTGCATCATCACCCAGCGCGAGGTCGGGACCGACACGCCGTCCTTCGCCGACGCGCTGCGCATCTGTCTGCGGCAGGACCCCGACGTGATCATGGTCGGGGAGATGCGGGACGTCGAGACGATCCGCACGGTTCTCACCCTCGCCGAGACCGGGCACCTCGTCCTGTCCACCCTGCACACCATCACGGCGGCCGAGACCGTGAACCGGATCATCGCCGAGTTTCCCGGCGCCCACGAGCGCCAGATCCGGGGGCAGCTCGCCCAGGTGCTCCGCGGGATCGTCTCGCAGCGGCTCATCGAGCGCTCGGACGGCTCGGGCCTGCTGCCGGCGGTGGAGGTCCTGGTCAGCACCTCGACCATCCAGCGCTGCATCGAGGACCCGGCGCGGACGGCGCAGATCCCGCAGGCCATCGCCGAAGGCCGCGACATGTACGGGATGCAGACGTTCGATCAGTGCGTCCTCGGCTACTACCAGAAGAACATGATCACCTTCGAGGAGGCGCTTCGGGCCTCGAGCTCGCCGACCGACTTCGAGGTCGAAGTCCAGCGGCTCTCCATGTCGGCGCCGGCCGCGGCGAAGCCGACCCCGACGGCCACCCCGGCTCCGGGTCGAGTGGCCGGGCGCCCGCCCGCGCGGTAGACTGACAGTCCGGGAACCGCGCGTCAGGCCCCCCCCGGGGCCTCCGGCCGTTCCGCGCCGTCCTGGTTCTCGAGGCTCACCGAGGGTCCAGGCTTCCGAGGGCTCGAGCCATGCACGTCGAGCGTGTCGGTCCCTATCTGTGGCGGATCCCGCCCGACGCCAAGCCGGGCATGCGGGTCCCGGGGCTCGTCTACGCGGACGACGAGCTGATGACCGCGATCCGCCGGGACGGCTCCCTCGAGCAAGTCGCCAACGCGGCCGCCTTGCCGGGGATCGTTCGGGCCTCGCTGGCCATGCCGGACATTCACCAGGGCTACGGCCTGCCGGTCGGGGGCGTCGTCGCCACCGACGCCACCCACGGAGTGATCAGTCCCGGGGGGGTCGGGTACGACATCAACTGCGGCGTGCGCCTCTTGCGGACGAACCTCACGAGCCAGGAGCTCGCCCCGCGGCTGCCGGCGCTCATCGACGCGCTCGCCCAGGCGATCCCCTCCGGCGTGGGCTCGCGCGGGGGCCTCCCGCTCTCGCCGAAGGAGGAGCGGCACGGCCCCGTCCTCAAGGGCGCGCGATGGACCGTCGAGCGGGGCTACGGGGAGGGAGGCGACCTCGCCCGCATCGAGTCCCACGGCGTCCTTCCCGGGGCCGACCCGGACGCGGTGTCGCCGCGGGCGTACGAGCGGGGTCGAGGGCAGCTCGGGACGCTCGGCTCCGGGAATCACTTCCTCGAGGTGCAGGCGGTCGACGAGCTGCTGGCGCCCGAGGTGGCGGCCGCCCTCGGGCTCGTGCCGGACCGGGTCACCGTGATGATCCACACCGGCTCGCGCGGGCTCGGCCACCAGGTGTGCACGGATGCCCTC
This sequence comes from Candidatus Methylomirabilota bacterium, assembly GCA_036005065.1. NCBI lineage: Bacteria > Methylomirabilota (SeqCode) > Candidatus Methylomirabilota bacterium. Next base: position 3,256 of record DASYQW010000173.1, read on the forward strand.
GGCGTCATGCAAGGGGCGATGCGCCGGTACGGGATCACGCTGCCCGACCGCCAGCTCGCCTGCGTGCCGGTCGAGTCGCCGGAGGCCCGCGCGTACCTCGGAGCCATGCGAGCGGCGGCCAACTTCGCCTTCGCCAATCGCCAGTGCCTGGCGGGCTTCGCGCGCGAGGTCTTCGAGCGCGTCCTCGGCATCTCGCCGCGCGATCTCGGGTGGCAGCTCGTCTACGACGTGGCTCACAACATCGCCAAGGAGGAGGAGCACGAGGACGAGGGCCGACGCCGGCGCCTCCTGGTGCACCGCAAGGGCGCCACGCGCGCGTTCCCGCCGGGGCACCCCGAGCTTCCCGAGGCTTACCGGGCGATCGGGCAGCCCGTCCTCATCCCCGGCGACATGGGGCGCTACTCCTATGTGCTGGTCGGTCTCCCCGGCTCGATGCGCGAGACGTGGGGGAGCACCTGCCACGGGGCCGGCCGCGTCCTGAGTCGATCGGCCGCCGTGAAGGCGGCTCGCGGGCGTTCCATCGCCGACGAGCTGCGCGCGCGGGGGATCATCGCCCGGGCCAGCGGCCGCGAGTCCCTGGCCGAGGAGATGTCCGAGGCGTACAAGGACGTGAAGAACGTCGTCACCGTGGTGGAGCGGGCCGGGCTGTCGCGGATAGTCGCGCGGCTCCGCCCGCTGGGGGTCGTCAAGGGCTGAGGCGCCGATGGGTCGCCGTTGCTTGACCGACCCCGGGGCGCCTGTTACAGTCGAATGACGCACATGTCCTGGAATCTCAAAGAGAAGGCGGACCGGCTGCTCGGGGAGGAGCAGGGGACCGTCCGGAAGGACTGGGGGGGTCGGGTCGCCTTCGCCCTGGTCTACCCCAACACGTATGCCGTCGGGATGTCCAATCTCGGATTCCAGACGATCTACCATCATCTGAACGCCCTGCCCGACGTCGTCTGCGAGCGCGTGGTCCTGCCCGACCCGGAGGATCTCCCGGAGTACCGCCGGACCGCCACCCAGCCGTTCTCGCTCGAGTCCAAGCGCCCGCTGGCGGATTTCGACTTCGTCGGCTTCTCCATCACCTACGAGGGGGACTACATCAACACCCTGCGCCTGCTGCGCATGGCGGGGATTCCCCTCGACCCGGCGGCCCGCCGTCCCGAGGACCCCGTCATCCTGATGGGGGGCGTCTGCGCCTTCGCGAACCCCGAGCCCATCGCTCCGTTCATGGACTTCATCGTGGTGGGCGAGGGGGAGGAGATCGTGCGGGACATCGTGGACGCCTACCGGGGGGCCTTCGGCCCGAAGGACTGGACGGGGCGGCGGCGCGCGGACCTGTGGGACCGACTCCAGAGCATCCCCGGCATCTACCTGCCGCACCGCTACACGGTGGACTACCATCCCGACGGGACCGTCGCCGGCGTGGTCCCCGGCGGCGGCGCGCCGGCGCGCATCACGAAGCGCCGGCTCGGGAACGTGGACGACTTCCAGACGCTCTCGCTGCTGCGGACGCCGAACGCGGAATACGGCCACCTCGCCCTGCTGGAGGTCGGAAAGGGGTGCGGGCGCGGCTGTCGGTTTTGCCTGGAGGGGGAAATCTACCGGCCGGTGCGGCACCGAAGCCTCGACTCGCTCCGGCAGAGCGTCCGGGAGCTCGCCAAGCACGGAAAGCGCGTCGGGCTGGTCGGCGCCTGCGTGTCGGATTATCCCTGGATCGGCGGCCTGCTCCGGATCATCGAGGAGGAGGGGCTCGAGCTCTCGATCTCTTCGCTTCGCGCCGACAGCCTGACCGAGGACCTGGTGGCCTCCCTCCAGCGCGGAGGCCACCGCACGCTCACGATCGCTCCCGAGGCCGGGACCGAGCGCCTGCGGCGGGTCATCCGGAAGAACATCTCGGACGAGCAACTCTATGCCGCCTGCGATCTGGTGCGAGCCTACGGCATCCCGAACCTCAAGTGCTACTTCATGATCGGCCAGCCCACCGAGACGGGGGAGGACGTCGACGCCATTCCCGACCTGGCCACGCGGCTCCTCGAGCGCCTCCGGGTGCCGTCGCGGGAGGGACACCCGTTCGGTCGCCTCACCCTCTCGGTCAGCTCGTTCGTGCCGAAGCCGTGGACGCCGTTCCAGTGGGCCTCGTTCGATCACGTCGCGTCGCTGGAGTCCAAGCTCCGGACGATCAAGGCCGGCGTGCGACGGTTTCCCAACGTGCGAGTGCTTCACGAGAACCCGCGAGAGGCGTTCCTCCAGGCGCTGATCGCCCGCGGGGACCGCCGGGTCGCGCCGTTCCTGGCTCGGGCGGCCGAGCTCGAGGGGGACTGGCGGACGGCGCTGCGGGAGTGGGACGGCGACGCCGAGTTCTACACCTATCGGCCCCGGCCGCTCGGCGAGACGTTCCCGTGGGACCATCTCGAGGTCGGGGTCAAGAAGGCCGGGCTCATCCGCGAGTACGAGCGCGCCGGGCTGGCCGCGGCGGTCGTCTCCTAGCGTCACGACGGAGGAGAAGCGTGGAAACGTCGCCGCCCGGCCGCTACTTCCTCTACACGCTCTTCCGGGCCAGCCCGGCCTATTTCCAGCTCACCAAGGAGGAGAAGGCCCGGGCGATCGGCGATTACCTGGCTCGCGTCGAGGAGTTCCGCGGCCCGATCACGGTCCGCCCCTACTCGACCCTCGGGCTGCGTCACGACGCGGATTTCCTGCTGTGGCTCATCTCGCGCGACCTCGGGCCCATCCAGACGTTCCTCGAGGGGCTGCGCAAGAGCGCGCTGGCGCCGTACCTCGAGAACCGCTACACGTTCCTGGCCGTGACCCGGGAGTCCATGTACGTGAAGGAGCACAAGGGCGAGCCGCACGTCGAGACGCTCCCGTCCGGCGCCGCCGAATACCTGTTCGTCTATCCGTTCGTCAAGACGCGCGAGTGGTACCTCCTCCCGCTGGCGGAACGGCAACGCATCATGACGCAGCACATCCGCATCGGCCACGAGTTCCCCGGGATCCGCATCAACACCTCCTATTCCTTCGGGCTCGACGACCAGGACTTCGTCGTGTCGTTCGAGGGGAATGACCCCAAGGAGTTCGTCACGCTCGTCATGCGGCTCCGCGAGTCGGAGGCGAGCCGGTACACGGAGCGCGACACGCCGATCTTCACCTGCGCGAAGAGGCCACTCGAGGAG